>URGO01000040.1 GCA_900547435.1 uncultured Parabacteroides sp. | reverse complement strand
AACTACAATTTGATACTCCTAAATTGTGTTTTTTCAAAAATATTTCGTAATGTTGCATTTGCTGTTGGACTCTGCAGTTTAATAATATCGACTTCCACGATATCGAATCCATTTCTATTTTGAAGGATGCATCTGCTGCTATTTATGGTGTGCGTGCGGCAAACGGTGTAGTTGTGGTAACGACCAAGAAAGGTGCACGCAATACCAAGAATACAGTAGGTATTAATATGTATTATGGCTGGCAGAATCCGTCTAAGTTTGCCAAACCTGCGGATGCCGCTACCTACTTGAGCCATTATATCGCTTCGGAAACGGTTCAGAATGTGGCTTCCCGTACTTACTCCCAGGAGGATTATGCGAAATGGATGCAGGGAACAGAGAAAGGGTATGTTCCTTTTGATTGGTATGATTTTATTTGGAATACTTCTCCGCAGTATTATGCCAGTGCGAATGTGTCCGGTGGTTCGGATAAGGTGAATTATTATTTCTCTTTGGGACACTTGAACCAAGATGCCATGATTGTGAATTATGGCGGTTTCCATCGTACCAATGTACAGATGAATATCGAATCGCAAATTAATGACCGGTTGAAATTAGGTGTATCCATGAATGGTCGTGTGGAGACACGTGTGAATCCGGGTGTGCCTGAAGCAGATGACTACTGGATGCCGGTATTCGGTACCTATCGGAATCTGCCGACAAGACGGCCGTTTGCTAACGATAATCCCAATTATCCGACACAGACCTCTACCAATCCGGCTACCAACTTCGGTTGGTTGAACTATGACTTGTCCGGTAAATATCAGGAAGATTGGCGTGTAATCCAGTTGAATGCAAATGCAGAATATAAGATATTTGATGGATTGACTGCTAAGGCATTGGTGGGGTATTATTATGCTAATCAGAATATGAATAACCAAGAATATACCTATAAGTTGTATGGTTATGATGAGGCGACCAATACCTATCCTGTTATTTTTGAAAACAACAATCCATGGAGAGAACGTAGAGTTGGGCATAATCAGGAATTGACTGCAAATGTTCAGTTGAATTATGCAAAACAGTTTGGTGATCATAATGTAAATGCAGTTGTTGGTTTCGAATCTTCTCGGTTAGATACACCGACAACATGGGTACATAGTGTGCCTACGGCGAATTCTTTGCATTTGATTTATTTCGATGATATGGATACCTATGATGATTCCGGTAATGAAACCGAGGCTCGCTTAGGTTGGTTAGGTCGTTTCAATTACGATTATGCCAATAAGTATTTGGTTGAGTTTTCTGCTCGTTATGATGGCTCTTGGAAATTCCCACCGGAGCATCGTTGGGGATTCTTCCCGTCTGCCTCTGTGGGTTGGCGTATCTCGGAAGAAAATTTCTGGAAAGAGTCTACGATGTCTAATATCTTTAGTGATTTGAAAATCCGTGCTTCTTATGGTTTGGTAGGAGATGACAATACGGACGGATATAGCCCGTTTGATTACTTAGCTGGTTATACCTATAAAGATGGAGGATCTGTAATTGATGGTGAATATGTTGTTGGTAGCAAAGCTCGTGGTATTCCTGTTACAACATTATCCTGGATTAAAGCGAAAATTTTGGACGTAGGTTTGGATGCAGCCTTTTTTGACAACCGGTTAAGCGGTTCAATCGACTATTTCCGTCGTTTGCGTACCGGTTTGCCGGCATCTCGTTATGACTTGTTGTTACCGTCAGAAGTTGGTTTTACACTCCCGAAAGAGAATTTGGAATCGGATGTACATACCGGTATGGATTTAAGTTTACGTTGGAATGATTCTGTAGAGGATTTCTATTATTCAATCGGCGGTAACATGACACTTTCCCGTAAATACATTTGGGATAAATACAAACCGCGTTTCAGTAACTCGTGGGATGAATACCGAAACGGAACAGTACATCGTTTCGACCAGATATTCTGGGGATATGAGTCGGATGGACAATTTGAAAGTTGGGAAGAAATCGCTTCATGGCCGATTGATAACGATGACCATGGTAACACCACATTGAGACCGGGTGATATTAAATATGTAGACCAGAACGGAGACGGTGTTATTAACGATATGGATAAACGCCCGATTGGATATAACACCAGCGGTGATTTCAACCCGATATTGAGTTATGGTATTAACTTCACAGCTTCCTGGAAAGGATTCGATATTGCGTTAGATTTCACTGGATCTGCATTATCTTCATATGCACCAAATTATGAAAATAAGTTGCCGTTCCACGATGGTGGTAATATGCCACAATATATGTTGGAAGATACTTGGACTTTAGCAGATATTTGGGATGCCAATAGTGAATTGATTCCGGGAAAATATCCGATGCCGTTAATTGGTAATAGTTCGCACAGTAACTATTGGGATAGCGATTTTTGGATTCAGCGTGTTCGCTATATCAAGTTGAAGAACTTTGAAATCGGTTATACATTACCTCAAATGTGGTTGGAAAAGGTTTGGATGCAGGATTGCCGTGTTTACCTGTCGGCACAGAATCTGTTTACCATCTCCAATATTCCGGGTACTGACCCTGAAGTTATTAAGGATTCCGGTTTGGTTACGCCAACTACACGTACAATTAATATCGGTTTAAATGTTAAATTCTAAGAGTTATGAAATTGAAATATATATTGACAATTGCTGCGGCTGCGGCTTTCTTGGTTCCCATGAGTAGTTGTAGTGATTTCTTGGATCAGGAGCCAGATAAGATTCTTTCAGATGACCAAATTTTCAATGATCCAATTATGATTCAATCTACGTTGGCTAATTTTTATGGTCGTATGGAAGGGAAGCAGTGGGGACAACGAACGAAAGATGGTGATGGTTCGTATTCCATGACAATTTTGGATGAGGCGGCAAAGTGTGACGGTGGTCCGGATACACGTACTGAATTTGAGGATGACCGTTGGAGAACCTGTGATTACGAGTTTATTCGTAATCTGAATCAATTTATTCAGGGCGTTCGTACGTATACAGAAGTGGCGGAAAGTGAACGTACTCGTTATGAAGCAGAGGCTCGTTTCCTTCGTGCATGGGTTTATTTCTGTATGGGACGTGGCCTCGGAGGTATGCCGATTGTCGGAGATGAGGTCTTTTCTTATGAAGAGGGACAAGATATTTCAGCTATGCAAATACCACGTTCTACAGAGGCTGAACTCTATGATTATATAATCTCGGAATGTACGGCAGTAGCTGATAACCTTCCTACAACTCCGACTACGAATGCCGCACGAGCAACCAAGTGGGCAGCATTGATGCTGAAAGCCCGTGCTGCGTTGTATGCAGGTTCGTTAGCGAATTACAATAATAAGATGGCAAATCCGATTCGGACAGCAGGAGGCGAAGTGGGTATTCCGGCAGAACGGGCACAAGGCTATTATCAGACGGCATTAGAATCGGCAAAAGCCGTAATTGATGGAGGGGCATATACATTAATGACAAATGCCAATGATCCAGGATTGGCATTTTATAATGCTATTAATAACAAATTGGGTAATACGGAAGTGATTTGGTCTTGTGATTATAAATATCCGGGAAAGACAGTTGAATTTACGAAGTTCAATATTCCGGCATCCCATGCCGAAGATATCGACCGTTGTTATGGCGGTCCGATTCTGAACTTGGTTGAAGCATTTGAGTATATTGACAATCGTGACGGTACAATCAAGATTCAAGAGGCTAATGGCGATTTCGTTTTTTATGACGAACCGGAAGATGCTTTTGCTAATAAGGACGGTCGTTTATGGGGCACCGTTATTTATCCGGGTGCCGAATTTAAAGGGACAGAGGTTGTATTGCAGGCCGGACAATTGATTAAAAACAACGGTGCTTGGGAAACGAGAATCTCAACTCAAGATTCAAAAGACGAAAATGGTTTGACCATTACAGCCTTGAATGGTCCAATTGCTAATAATAATCAGTATGTCAACAAGACCGGGTTCTTCTACCGTAAGTTTATGGACGAAACCTCTTTGGCTTCTACACGTGGACGTAATTCCGAATTGTGGTGGCCTTACTTCCGTATAGCAGAAGCCTATATGATAGCTTGCGAAGCCTCCTTTGAGTTGGGCAATCAGGCTGACGCGGTGAAATACATCAATGTTATTCGTGACCGTGCCGGTATCCAGCCGTTGGAATCGGTTACGTTGGATGATATTGTTCGTGAGAACCGGGTAGAGTTCGCTTTCGAAGACCATCGTTATTGGGATATGAAGCGCTGGCGTTTGGCTGATAAGGTTTGGAACGGAGTTGCCAATGATCCGAATGCACAGCAGTGGGCGTTATATCCTTATCGTGTAAATGCTCCGGGTGACCCGAATGATGGCAAATGGGTATTTATCAAACAGCAAGTGAATACGGAGCCTTATCCTCGTTATTTCCAGATGAAGAATTATTATAATTTTGTGGATTTGACTTGGGTGAATAACAATCCGAAGTTTGTAAAGAATCCGTATCAATAATCATTTAAATTGGAAAAGTTATGAAAGGAATAGCTAAAATAGTTTCGGCAGTACTTTGTGGACTGTTTATAACAAGTTGCGGATTGGATAATTACGATGAACCTCAATCTACGTTGGAGGGGCGGGTGGTTTATAACAACCAGCCGGTATGCGTAAGGGGTACTGCGGATGCCGTTCAAGTACAGTTATATCAGGATGGTTATGAGAATCATGACCCGATTCCGGTATATGTAACGCAGGACGGGACGTTCAGTGCCATTCTGTTTGACGGACAGTATAAGTTGATAACCCGTTCCGGCAATGGCCCTTGGTTGAGTAGTACGGATACTTTGACGGTAAATGTAAATGGGTACACAACAGTTGACCTGCCGGTAACCCCTTATTTTACCTTAACGGGAGAAAACTTCTCGCTGAATGGAAATCAGGTAACAGGAACAGCAACGGTAACAAAAGTTGTAGAGACCTCCTCCGTCACAAGTGCCCTTTTGTTGGTAAGCAAAACCGCTTTTGTTGATGAAGCTACCTATTTGGCACGTCAAGAACTGACTGAAGTATCGGAAGGCAGTCTGTCGATGTCCTTAGATCTGACCGGTAATGCAGATGCGGAATCGGCTCATTCGTTGTATGCGCGTATTGGCATCAAGCCGGCAGAAGCAGACCAATATGTCTATACTCCGGTAGTGCAGATTAAATAAATTCAATAAAAGGAGGCGTGTCAAAATGGATATCTAAGTATCATTTCGTCTATAAATAGTAGAGACGCAAAATCTTGCGTCTCTACCCCTATCCGGCGTAGAAGATGTTTCGACTCCGCTTCGCTACCAATGACGAAATGATAGCAGTTTCGCATTTTGACACAGCCTCTAAGTAGTATTATATAAATGTAATGCAAATGAAGCCTTCAGAAACAAACTCCTAAGCGGAAACCGATATTATTGCGACCGTTCTCTACATAATTGAAGAGGTTGGTCTGGTTGGTTGCATAGCTATAATACAGGGCAACATGAAATCCATAGCGATGATAACGCTTTGGATTGATGTTCATGCCGATTTCCGGTGATACATAGAATCCCCATGGGCGTTCATAATAGCCGGTCGTATTCAGATAGGTGGTGTTTTGCTCATACATTGCCCCCAATTTCCCGGCCACATAGGGGCGGATATATCCGTTATCATATAGATAATAACGCCCGAAAGCTCCGAATGGTATCTGGAAAGCGGATTGTTGCTGGTCGGTGGTCAGTGTCTCGGTCGGAGATAGCGGAAACGTCTCCAGTCCGACATAACGATGGTTCGTATGGAAGGAGGCGAAGAGACCGACCGTCCAATCCGGAGTCACTTCATAACCGGCATCCAGGTTCATTCCCCAACCACTGATTTTATTGGCATAGTCCGTACCGATGGGCGCATTCATCTGCCAATCCAGATTAAAGCTCAAATCATCCGTAAAAGAACGGGCCTCGGCGTTCCAACATATCCAGGACAAACAAACTATAACCCACCCTATACTATTCATCTTTTTCATACTTATTCCTCCTTATTGCTTCTGAATGTAAGACGATTGGTTAAACGATTGCGCGATAGCGCGTTGCACAAGAGTCAGGTCTATGCGCGTACTTCCCGAAAGCATTCCTTCGCTATTGGCCAGCCAAACCACGGGCAGGCGTTGGGTGGAAGTTGTATCGGCGTTACTCAAGTCTACCAGTTCCAGTACGATATTCCCCGTATTGTATTGATAGGATATCGGGAAAGGATAATACCATCCTCCGCCCCAGAACGGTCCCCAATAATAAGGATCCCACCAGCCATCCCAATAGCCTCCGGTGAAACCTACCATATTGACGGTATTCTCAAGGTAAGTGATTTGTACGCCCAAATCGGCGTCCCCTTTTTCCGCGCTTCGCGTGTAACCGCGTTTGTCCATTTCGTCTTTCACTTGCACGATAAGAGTCTGCGCATTCTCATCTTTCCAATAAGCGGCTTGCATTCCCTGTCCGGTGGTCAGGATACTATCCGGCAGGTAATAGGTCGAAGCTCCTCCAAAGTCCATGTCCGGGTCATATTGCGTATAGACGGTAAAATCTCCGTCCATCTCGCCCAGATCCGGATTCTTCTCGCAACTACTCAATAGAGCGGTCCCCGCGAGAAATAAATACATCAGATTCTTCATTTTCATCATCACCTTCTAATTTTTAGTTCTTTTGTATTTGAGTTTGAAACTCCATTTATTATACTTGATGTAATAAAAACAGATATGCTGCTTGGAAGTTGCCTGGTCTGGTGATGAAATACGTTTATTTAACGGGAGGTCATAGATTTTTGGTTAATCCATTCTTAAATTCATGCCTATCTTTGCCGGCGTTTATGCCTATGCTTGTCCGGAAAGATAGGCATAAACGCAAGGAATTATAGGCATGAAAATAACCGATGCTTTCTTAAAGGTAAAAGTTGAAAATTCGCAAGGGGGATATTAAACTTCTCCTTCCATCTGAACTTTATAAATGAAATCGTCCTGTAGAACATCAAAAAGGTACATTACCGAATTTTTCTCGTCAATGCAACCACTATAAGGATACATCTCTTTTTCTAAGACATATCGTTTGACCGGTTCGCCATCCCAAGTCCATTGCTCAATATAAACCGGACCTCCTTCTATACTGCTATCCTGAAACTCCAAATAAGCATAGTCAGAACTTCCGAAAGCACTCCGATAATAATAGGTATCTTCGTGTTTATTCATGTGTTCCCACATACCTGGTGAACGGAATGAATCCTGCTCCTTGAATTGGATTACTTTCACATTTTTCCCGTCAAAGTCCGAGAACAAAACGCGATGATAATAATTGTAGACATATACCAACCGCTTTTTCTCTAAATTTGCATAGAGTTTCCCTGTAAAACAAGTCCAATCGGTAGGCCAAACTCGGTCTAAATCATCACTACAAGTCAGGTTGATAATGCCTTTTGCCATCATATCCGAAAAATCCATTTGGAATATACCCATACCATCATCGGCCCGTTGAGGAAATAAAAACTTTTCTTTGCTTAAATGGATTGTTCCGGAAGATCCAACAGAAATTCCACCAGTATTTTTAGGAGCAATATTTCGATAGGACGGATGAAACTTAAAGTTTTTATCAACCGCATAGAGCAAATTTTTATTGACATCATGAACAAAGCAATATTTGTCACTATCTTGCGTATTTATCAAACGGATATCCATCACTTCGGCCGGTCCGTTACCCCGTTTCGCTAATTCTGCAACTACCTCTAACGAGGGCAATTTGAATACATGCAATAAAGGTTCTCCTTCTCTTTGTTCCAGATGCTTTAAAAAGAGCAGGCTGTCTTTGATAAAGGCTTCCAGCTCAGCCGGTTTGATAAGCGGATCTATCGGCATGTATTCTCCTTTCAAAGGAATAGCCTCCCCAAAGACGGATTCATCCATTTTCATCAAGTTCACACTATCCGCCTGCATGGGATAGCCTATTTCTTCTAAGGCTCCATTAAAACGTCCGTTGTTGTTTCTTTCCCCACATGATGCAAGGCACCCCAATAGGAGGACACTTGCCAATAACTTTACATTTTTCATTTAAACTTCTCCTTCCATCTGAACCTTATAAATGAAATCGTCTTTGGTCACATCCAACAGGTAAAGAGTGGAGGTCTTTTCATCCACACATCCCCCTAAAGGATACATGCCTTTTTCCAATTCAAATCGCTTGACCGGTTTGCCATCCCAAGTCCATTGCTCCAAATAAACAGGTAATTCCCGCTTGTCAGCAAAGCTACTTCCTTTATAAATGAAATAGGCGTAATTGGATGAACCAAAAGCAGTTTGGTAATAAAATACATCCTGTCCTGTATTCATGTGCTCCCACATACCCGGAGTTCTGAACGACTCTTGTTCTTTGAATTGTACTACCTTTATATTTTTTCCATCAAAATCGGAGAAAAGAATACGGTGATAGTAATTGTAAGCGTAAGCCAAACGTCTACTATTCAAATTAGAACAACTTATTCCTACAAAACAGGTCCAATCTGCCTCCCAACTACGGTCTAAATCATCACTACAGTTCAAATTAATAATGCCTTTTGCTATCATGTTCGAAAAATCAATTTTGATTATCCCCATGCCGTTATCGGCCCATTGGGTAAATAAAAAATCATTTCCACCCAAATGTACGGCACCTTCACTTCCGATATTGATTCCCTTTGCATTCACTGGAGCAATATTTCGATGAAAAGGATGAAATTTAAACTCTTTGTCTATGTAGTAGAGTAGATCCTTGTTTACATCGTGGATAAAGCAATATTTATCGCTATCGGTTGTTTGGATTAGTCGGGTATCAATTACTTCAGCCGGGCCATTCCCTCGTTTGGCCAATTCAGTCACAACATCCATTGATGGAAGTTTTAATATATGAAGAGAAGGTTCTCCTCCTTGACGCTCTAAGTGTTTTAAAAAGAAAAGATCGTCTTTAATAAACGCCTGCATCTCAGCTGGCATGATGATAGGATCGATTATTATATATTCTCCTTTCAAAGGAATAGCCTCCCCAAAGACGGATTCATCCATGCTGACCAAGTTCACACTATCCGCCTGCATGGGATAGCCTATTTCTTCTAAGGCTCCATTAAAACGTCCGTTGTTGTTTCTTTCCCCACATGATGCAAGGCACCCCAATAGGAGGACACTTGCCAATAACTTTACATTTTTCATATTTATCGTATTTAGAAGCTGTTTTTTTCTCAAACTGCAAATGTAAAAAAGGATTAATCCCTTTTCTCTAATAGACGCACAAGGGTTGAAAAGGTTACACGTAGAAGAGGATAATTTTGTCCCTCCCGGGAAAAATTTATCGATAAAAAGGCCGGATTGGTCGGCGAAATAAGGCTCTTGTTCTATATTAATTGTATAACGCATACGTGTATTGTAGCTTTGCTCTCATAAAAAAGAACAGCTATGACACGAATGATTCTGACTACATGGATTATATGGAGTTTGGCATCCTGTTTAGGAGCGCAGGAACTCCCCGAACGCTGGACGTTGCAGACGTGCCTGGATTATGCGCTGGAGAACAACATCCAGGTAAGACAGAGCCGCGTTAGCGAACTCTCCGGATTGGAAGATACGGAGCTGGCCAAAGCGCAATTATTCCCCTCCTTATCCGCTTCTGTATCGCAAAGTTTTGTTAATTACCCTTCAGGCGATGCTACGGATAACAATAGCTATAGTGGCAATTATAACCTGAATGCCAACTGGACACTTTTTGATGGCGGCAGGAGGACAAAAGAAATTAAACGAAGCAAGCTGCAGAACGAAATGGACAAGCTCTCTACCGAGGAGACGGAAGACAATATCCAGATAGCTATTGTCCAGGCTTATCTGCAAGTGATGTATGCCATGGAATCTGTAAGGATTAACGAAAATACAGTAGAAACGGCTAAGGCTGAGCGGGATAGAGCCGAAGAACTTTATAAGGCTGGTTCTATTTCCTCAGTCGATTTAGCCCAATTGGAGAGCCAGTACAGTTCGGACAAGTATCAGCTGGTCGTGGCAAAAAACAGCTTGGACAATTACAAGCTGCAATTGAAACAGCTCCTGGAACTGGACATTCTGGACGAAATAAAACTGGACATGCCGGATATTGCGGAAGAACACATCCTGACTCCCTTGCCTGACAAGGAAATAATCTATATGACATCGTTGGAGGTGATGCCACAAATCCGGAGCAGCGAATTATCTATCGAAATGGCAGAATTGGAGAAGCAAAAGGCAAAATCGAGCTATTGGCCGACGTTATCCATGAATGCAGGTGTCGGAACAGGACATATTTCGGGTACAGATTACAATTTTGGTAATAAAATTTGGAAAAATTTCAATGAAAGTATTGGATTAACAATTTCTATTCCTATCTTTGCAAACAGAGAGAACAAGACGGCCTACAACAAGGCAAAATTGGCTCTCACGACAAGTCAGCTTGACTTGTTGAACGCGCAGAAAGATTTGCTTCAGACCGTAGAAAGCATCTATCTGGATGCGGTATCGGCGCAGAGTCAATATCTTTCGGCAACAGAACGATTGTCGTACATACAGCAAAGTTTCCAGCTGACCGAAGAACAGTTCTTCTTAGGGATGAAGAATACGTTGGAGATGCTGACCGAGAAAAATAATTTGCTGACGGCGCAACAAGAAGTTCTACAGGCGAAGTATATGGCTATCATGAATATACAACTTTTGAACATTTATCAGAAGAAGCCTGTCAATCTCACAATTTAGACAGGTAGATTCACTCCACTCTCTTTTATAAGGTTTCCGCGCGATGTGAATCGCGCGGCCTTAGTTAAAAAATCAGATTTACAAACGAATTAAAAAATCAAGCAAAATATGAACAGGAAATTTGTACTTACTGGTGCAGTAGGTGTATTGGTTATTGCCGGTGCCGTATTTCTTTTTACCGGGAAGAAGGCCGGCGGTAAAATCAATTTGGAAACAGGAAAGGTCAGCCGTGCGACGATTACGAATGTGGTTACGGCAACAGGTACGGTCGAACCGGTGACGGAGGTCGATGTCGGTACACAGGTTTCGGGTATCATTGATAAGCTCTATGTCGATTACAATGATGTGGTAAAGGCAGGCCAGCTTATCGCTGAGATGGATAAAGTAACTCTTGAGGCTTCTTTACAGGCCTCGACCGCTCAGTTGGCCCGTAGCAAATCGGAATATGAATATCAGGAGAAGAACTATGCGCGTAGCAAAGTCTTGCATGAAAAGGAGCTGATCAGCGAAACTGATTTCGAAACAGCTACTTACAATTATGAGCAGGCAAAGGCGAACTACGAAGAGGCACAGGCGTCTATAGTAAGCGTCCGGCGCAATCTGGAATATGCGACGATAACCAGTCCTATCGATGGGGTGGTAATCAGCAAGGCGGTAGAAGAGGGGCAAACGGTTGCGGCCGGATTCGAGACTCCGACTCTGTTTACCATTGCCGCAGACTTGACGAAGATGCAAATCATCGCGGATGTGGATGAGGCGGACATAGGTAATGTAAAGGATGGCCAGCGTGTCAGCTTTACGGTCGATGCCTATCCGAATGATGTATTCGAAGGCAAGGTTTTGCAGGTGCGTTTAGGGGAAAGCAGTGATGATAGCGGTACGGCATCGTCTTCTACATCGACCGTAGTCACTTACGAGGTGGTTATATCGGCGGATAATCCGGATTTGAAGCTGAAGCCCCGCCTTACCGCGAACATCACCATCTATACGATGGAACGTAATAATGTATTGTCGATACCGAACAAGGCGCTTCGCTTTATAGCGGAACCCGCTTTGCTGGAGGATTTAGGTATAACCGTGGCCAATGCGTCGATGATGACACCAGAAGGTAAAAAGGTGGTTTGGGTTAAGACTGGCAATCGGTTAGAGCCGAGAGCCATCACAATCGGTTCAAGCAATAACAATGTAACAGAAGTCCTTGGCGGCCTTGAAGATGGGGAAGAAGTAGCGGTTGATCTGGTTGCCGAGGCTCCTGTTATTAAAAATCAAGCGGCTCCGGAGAGAAGTCCTTTCATGCCTGGCCCTCCGGGAAGCGATAAAGATAAAAAGAAATGACAGGGAAAGAAATCATCAGATTGGAGAATATCAAGCGGGATTTCATCGTTGGAGACGAGACCGTCCATGCATTGCGGGGTATCAGCTTTGTCATCCACGAAGGCGAGTTTGTTACCATCATGGGCTCTTCGGGGTCGGGAAAGAGTACATTGCTGAATACCTTGGGATGCTTAGACACGCCTACCAGCGGAGAGTATTACCTGGACGGAGTATCGGTGCGCACCATGGGGAAAGGTGCGCGGGCTACTCTTCGGAATCGGAAAATCGGATTTGTTTTTCAGAACTATAATCTGCTTCCGAAGACAACAGCTATCGAGAATGTCGAATTACCCTTGATGTATAATCCTGCCTATACGGCCTCCGCCAGAAAAGAAAAGGCCATAAAAGCCTTGGTGGCGGTCGGACTGGGCGACCGGTTGATGCACAAGAGCAATCAGATGTCCGGAGGACAGATGCAGCGTGTAGCCATCGCCCGGGCATTGGTCAACGACCCTGCGGTAATCCTGGCGGACGAAGCGACCGGAAATCTGGATACGCGGACAAGTTTCGATATTTTGGTTCTCTTCCAGAAATTGCACGCGGAAGGCAGGACGATTATCTTCGTGACGCACAATCCGGAGATAGCCCGTTATAGTAGCCGGAATATCATGCTTCGTGACGGACATATCATTGATGATGTCAAGAATACAAACATATTAAGTGCAGCCGAGACGCTTGCCTCGCTGCCCGTTAATGAGGATTATTGATATGAATTTTGCAAATCTGTTTAAAATAGCGGTTCGTGCGTTATCGAACAACAAGCTGCGCGGATTCCTGACCATGTTGGGGATTATCATCGGTGTAGCCTCCGTTATTACGATGCTTGCCATCGGGCAAGGTTCGAAGAAAAGCATTCAGGCGGAGATCAGTGAGATGGGTTCGAACATGATTATGATACAGCCCGGAGGCGATATGCGGGGAGGAGTGCGGCAAAGCGCGGAGGATATGGAAACCCTCAAGCTGGAGGATTACCAGAACATTGTAGACGAGACGCGCTATGTCTCTTATACCTCTCCTTCTGTCAACAGCAGCGGGCAGGTTATCTATGGGGCCAACAATGCGCCGACGACTATCTATGGCATCAGTCCGGATTATATGGATATCCGGCGCTATAAGGTGGAAGATGGCGATATGTTTACCGAACAGGACATTGCTACGGCCGCGAAAGTGTGCGTGGTAGGCAAGACGGTGGTCGACAATCTTTTCCCGAACGGAGAGAATCCGGTCGGAAAGGTCATCCGATTCCAGAAATTGCCTTTCCGGATAGTCGGTGTGCTTGAAAGCAAAGGATATAACAGCATGGGGATGGACCAGGACGATTTAATATTCGCACCATACACAACCATACAAAAGAAGGTCCTGGCCATCACCCATTTGCAAGGTATCACCTGTTCTGCCTTGAAGGAGGAATATACGGAGCAGGCCATTGATGAAATCTCCGAGATATTGAGACGTAATCACAAGCTGAAGGCCACTGATGAGGATGATTTTACCATCCGTAGCCAGCAGGAGCTGAGCAGTATGCTTACCAGTACGACCGATATGATGACCGTCCTTCTGGCCGCGGTTGCAGGGATTTCCTTGTTGGTGGGAGGTATCGGAATCATGAATATCATGTACGTCTCCGTTACGGAAAGAACCCGCGAGATAGGTCTGCGCATGAGTATCGGCGCGAAAGGTATCGATATCCTGGCGCAATTCCTGATAGAATCGATTTTGATCAGTGTGACAGGAGGTTTGATAGGCGTTGTTTTAGGCGTAGGCTCCGCGTTGATTGTGAATTATGTGGCGCATTTCCCGATTTTCATCCAGCCGTGGAGCGTGCTCCTCTCGTTTGTGGTCTGTACCGCTACGGGAATCTTCTTCGGATGGTATCCGGCTAAAAAGGCAGCACAGCTTGACCCTATCGAGGCGATACGTTACGAATGATTTTGAAAAAAGCCGTATATTTGTATTTTGCATTCGGCAATGCGGTATTTTGCACCCAGTGATGCAGAACTCCGCATTGCCTGATGCAGAACGGAAAGAAACACAATTATATTCAGAAAATCCTTAAAGCATGGAAGCAAAAAAACAAGAAAACACATCACAGATAACGAACAGGCCCTACCGGAGCATGGGCTTTGTCATTCATATTGTGGCATGGGGGATTTTGTTCGGCATCCCGTTCTTTTTTACGGGACGGGAGACGCAATCGGTTACGTGGGAGAGTTACATCCGTTTCTTGCTGGTGCTTCTCTCCTTCATGTTTGTTTTCTATGCCAATTATGGTTTGCTGATTTCGAAGTACCTGTTCACCAAGCGTACGGCGAAGTTCCTGCTTGCTAACTTGTTGCTTATCACACTGACCATTATCGGGGTTCATCTGCTCATGCAGGTGTTGCCCGATCCTCATCCTAAGCCTCATTGGGCGCCACCCTTACCGGAGATTATCAAATTTTTCTTTGGAAATGCCACGCTCTATATGCTTGTGGCGGGGTTAAGCGTGGCAATCCGGATGACGGGAAGCTGGTATGAAGTAGAATCGATGCGCCGTGAATTGGAGCAGGCGCGTGTAGAAGCCGAACTGACTAACCTGAAAAGCCAGTTGAATCCGCATTTTTTGTTTAATACGCTGAATAATATTTATTGCCTGATAGCCTTTGATACGGACAAGGCACAAGGAGCGGTGCATGATTTAAGCCGGTTGCTCCGTTATGTGCTTTACGATAGCAGTCATCCGCTTGTGAGCATCGAACGCGAATTCGATTTTATCCGGAATTATGTGGAACTGATGAAAATGCGTCTTCCGGAACATGCCCGTGTGGAGATAGAGTTATCCCATCCTCCCACGGGGATGCAGATTGCTCCGCTCTTATTTATTTCGTTGATAGAAAATGCCTTTAAACATGGCGTAAGCAACAATAAGCCTTCATATATCCGTATCCGGATTATGCATGACGATAAAGGGGTGGATTGCTATATCGAAAACAGCTATTTTCCGAAAGATAAGTCGGATAAGAGCGGAAGCGGCATCGGATTGGTCAATCTGAAGAAGCGGCTGGATTTAATCTATCCCGAAAAGTATCTCTTTATCCATGAGCAAAAGGGAGATTCGTACGTGGCAGACCTATACATTAATATATATACGAAAGAAGATGAAACTGACGTGCGCGATCATAGATGATGAACCTCTGGCGGCTAACTTGTTGGAGAGTTATGCGCGGAAAACACCTTTTCTGGAATTGAAAGGGAAATACAACAGCGCGCTGAACGCGATGCAGTCCCTGCAACAAGAGCCGGTCGATGTGTTGTTCCTCGATATTCAGATGCCGGAACTGAGCGGGATGGAGTTCTCCAAGATGCTTCCGCATACCACGAAGGTTATCTTTACAACGGCCTTTAGCGAATATGCCGTAGATAGTTATCGGGTCAACGCCTTGGATTATCTGTTGAAGCCTATCAGTTATTCCGATTTCCTGGCATCCGTCCAAAAGGCGGTCGAATGGTTCTCCCGCTCGGCTGAGGTAGACCATATATTTGTGAAGAGCGATTATAAATTGAAGCAGATTGACCTGGACAAGATCCTTTATATCGAAGGGCTGAAAGATTATGTCAAAATTTACCTGGAGGGAGAGCCTAAGCCCGTAATGTCTCTCGTAAGCATGAAAAGCGTAGAGGAGATGCTCCCCAAGAGCCGTTTTGTGCGCGTGCATCGTTCGTTTATTGTGCAACCTGCCAAAATCTCGGTCATCGAGCGGAACCGAATCGTGTTCGGGAAAACCTATATCCCCATTTCCGATAATTACAAACAACCTTTCTATGATTTCCTGGCACGCCATAGCCTCTTTTTAGGACGGTAGCGTGTCTTTTTGCTTGTTTTGCTTCTTCTCTTCTTTTGATATGATTTTCAGTACTTTGTCCACTTCTTGTAAGGAAGGCATGATGGCTGGGTCTATCCAAGAAAGAAACTGGCTAATCAGCCTGTACATGTCTTTTACGTAGGAGAAGTCACATTTCTTGTTGACAAAGCATATCGGTTCATTATGATTGATACGGTTACGGAGTTCTCGGATGCGCAGAATGGCATCATTGATTTCCTTACGACCATATTCTCTTGGCAACTCTTTGAAGATTGTTCCCGGAACACCGCACAACAAGGCATAATGATGGACTTCATAGAGGCTATTCCAGAATCCTATGGTCTGTTCCGCAATGACACGATCTGCTGTGATGTTTGTGCCACGACTGGCTATTTTTTTCTCTGCTTTCTGCACTTCTCGCAGAAGGTAGTCATTGGTGACCATTCTTTTTGTACGTTTGTTCAGGTAAGTTAAAGTGGGTGCAACCATGAATCCCATTTTCTGATTGATAATCCATGAACCGTCTGAAAAATGGCGGGCCAGGGCATAATGAAGCTGGTTCCGTAGGATGACCTCAAAGGCTGACAACAGCGGGTGGAATGCCTGAGCTATCTTCATATTGGCAAAGTACAGCATCTGGGCCTTGTTCTTGTTGCCGTTGACTGCTTTATAATATTTGGAAATTCTCGAATACGAGTACAACCGCACAAATTTTTTATATTTCATTTTGCATATTCAATTTAAAGTCTTACCTTTGCATTGTAATGCTTGGTAAAGCCTCTGTTGTCAAAACACGTAACCAAGTTAAGGAGATACCCGTCCATCAAGGACGGGTTTTTTGTTCTTCGTCCACCGGTATTGTCCAGCTCATCACAATGATAGGAGAACGTACTTGTTCGTTGAAAGAAATAATGGGAATGATGGAACTGAAAAACAGGGAAAATTTCTTGGACAATTACCTCAATCCTTCTATAGAAGTCGGATTGGTAGAACCGCTCTATCCGAACCAGCCGAAGCATCCGAGGCAGAAATACCGACTCACTGAACAAGGAAAGGCGTTATTGCAAGACAGGAAAAAGAAAAATTAAAAGGCTAAGAGGATTAGTATAGAGGGGATTTGACCTCCAAACCTACCCCTTTCGTATAGAAAACCCCTATATTTGGAAAAAATTAGCACTTTTTCCTTGCATATTCATTTTTCCTCCTTACCTTTGCAGTGATTCCGCAGCGGATAGCGTTCCGTGATTGGGAATCAATTATATTTAATGTAAGCATTTTACGAAGATTATTCCGAACTAAAAATCTGGTAAATTTTAAGTCTGAAGGAATAATGGACAGTAAATGCTTGCGCTTTGTATGAACATGTGAGGTCGCCTATATATTTATAGGTAGACTGTATATCGTACAGGCGCGGGCTGTTGTTCTATTATTTTCAGGCGGGCTTACCAGAGCCTTTAGTTCAATAATAGATGACAAGCCCGCGTTTTTTTATGCCCGTTCATAAACATCCCTGAGTTTGTTCCCTTCGTGAAATTGGTTATGAATTACCTATTAATCAATTTATTAATAACTTAATTTTTTATGTTTATGAACAAAAAAGTACTTACACTTTGTGCGGGACTTTTGTTAGCAGGTTCAGTTTATGCAGCTGACTATGATAGCTTCATTAAAGTAGGAACCAAAGGAACAACCGTCGCCGCATCCGTAAACGGTCATGATTCTTATCAGTTGGCTGTTGGGAATAAGTTGTTAGCTATGCAGCGTGACGCCACTACCGGCGAAATGTCTCTGCAATTGGTTGCAGCTCGAAATGCTGACTTGATGGAAACTTTGTGGACGGTTTCTATGATGGACGATAGTGAAGGTGGTGTTTCTTACATCTTTTACAACAAAGCTTATGGAATGCCATTAGCATTCGATTCAAATGATGCGAAGTATAATGGCGTTAATGCAACTATTGCAACAGGCAATGTAAATGAATGGAAATGGCGTTCGGGTGCTGCAGTATCTAATCCAGTTCAGATGTATTCAAACTTCCATCCGGATTCTGCTTTGGTATTGGTAAACGATGGTTCAGACAATATCGTAGCTAAGAAAGTCTATACGAAGAATACAGCTGCATCCAATTTTGGTGGTGTTAAAATCCAAGCTTATGAAGCTAATCCTGTAGTATTGGGCACTGATGCATTGAACTCTATGTTAGGCATACAGGATCCGACTAAAGAGAGCAGTCGCATGCAGTTAGGTTTCACTCGCGATCAACTTAATGGCGTTGAAAATCTTTGGCTGAAGGATTATCGAGCTGTAGCAGCTATTGCTCCTTATAATGATCCTTTGGCACAAGTAGCTCAAAATGCTTTGGCTGCAGCAAAGAATGCAACCACTCCGCAGGCTATTATTGATGCAATTTTTGCATCTGTTCCGAGTGATGGGTCTTATACTGAAGCTCAAATTGCAGTAGTTGATGCTATGGCTAAGGCTGCACAAGATGCCGCTGCTAAGAAAAAGGCAACCGTGACAAGTGTGAAAGATGCTGTAGAAGAGGAATTTGAGGCATACGGATCTGATTTGGCTATAGCTAAGTGGGTGGCAGACTATGCTGAAATGTTAGCTGCGGCTATTGATGGTGATGTAAAAGACAAAGAAGGTTATGATGCCGCATTAGATGCTGTTGTTAAGAATTTCTCTCAAACATCAAAAGAAAAAGAAGCAGCTAAAGCCGCTACGTTGAAAGCATTTAAAGATTTGATGTCTGATGCTGAAGGCGCAACGGTTCCAGCTAAATCGATACTTAACAACTTAGCTAATGAATATGTAGCACAGGCTGAAGCGGCTGCAGCAGATCAGGAAACCGCTCGCGTAACAGTAATGGCTGCAAGAACGGCTGCAAAAAATGCAGAAAAAGTTGATGCTATCACTGCTGCGCTTGATGAAGTGACGACTTATGGTTCTGACCAAGAAGATGTGATTACAGCATTAAAGAGTGCTATTAGTGGACAATCTTCAGTCGAAGATGCTATCGCTGCTCTTGAAAAAGCAATTGAAGAAAGCTATCCGGCTGCTGATAACAGCGAATATGTATCTTTATTGTCTGTTAAGAACAATGATGTTACAAAGAATACTTATCTCCGCTTAGATACTACTTATCTGGAAAATACAGGAGATGAACGTTATTTGGCATTTGCTGTTGGTACTTATACTAATGACTTGACAGGTGAAGATGATGCTGCAGTAGATCCTGCTGTGCAGAACGACTTCAATGGGCGTTATAACTTTAAGTTCACTTACTATCCAACTCAGGACAGTTTGTTAATCGAACCGCAATCTTATATCTATCCTTATCAAGACAAGGCTTATACAGCTTTGACTGCTTCAGATGTAAGCGATTTGCAAGCAGATTTGGATTTAAGTACTTATACTGAAGGCAAGGATCATAATGGTGGTAATCATCAGTTTGTTAAGTTAGAGATTTTGGCAACAGACCATCGTGAGGTTTCTATTGGTCGCTTTACAAAATCAAATACGTCTGATGACGAAAAATATACTATCAATACTCGTATTTATTTGAATGGCGATCATGGTTACACACGCACTACATTAGCTGATGGTGTTTACCACTTCCAGCTAACTTCAGATTGGGCAAATAGAGCAGATGATAATGGTAAGTATGAAGTTGTTACGTATGATGGTGATGATCTTGTATGGGAAGCTCCAGAAACAACACAACGTTTTGGTGTGGCTCAAGACTTTAACCATATTCCACGTACACAATGGGTAGTTGAACAGAATGAAGGCGTTCCGGGTGAAGAGACTGTAAACATCACTAACCGTGAGTTCCCGAATTGGCGCTATCCGAATGTGCAGCTCTATAAAGATGCAGATGGTAATGTATTTGCTCGTTACGCATTCTCTGTTGGCGACACATTAGCTGTTTCTAAGATTGATGCGAAGTACACGACTGATCCATATTTAGGTTACAAGCATTTGGACAATGCAGGTGCTTACGAGAAGTTCTATGCATTGGATTATCTGTCAGGTATTGAGTTGGGTAACTACGTTAATGCAAGTGCTGATTCTGCAGTTTATGTAGATTTGAACGGTGGTCAGAGCTACATTGAGTTTGTTAAGGCTTCTGAAGATACTGAATATGGTTATGCAAGTAAAGCTGCTAATGCTGTTCAGTTGAAACGTCAGGCTTATATGTTGCGTATGTCTAATACAGCACTTCTGACTTCTTCTGATTTGTACATTTGTGATGATTCCGACACGAAGTCCTTTGTGGCATCTGCGGACGCATCAAGATATAGAGCTAAATTCATGTTGAAAGAAAACAATCAGTTGATTTCTGAAAATGGTGATACAACTTGCTACTATGCTTTGCAATCTGTACCACTGGAATATGATGAAAATAATAAGGCATACATTCACAGCAATCCTTATAGTTATGAACGTGTAGGTGTTCGTGATGCATCTATGACATTCTCTATGGAAGATTTCTATTCTTATAGTGAAGAAGTCCGTGTAGCAACATTCGCTGTGGTTGAAGATACGACACCATTGTATCGTCGCTTAGGTGAAACATTGCCGGAAGATGGCTTCGAAGATATGACTGTCCAGAATGCTAAGATTTATACAATAAATAGCGCTGAAAAAGAATATCTGTATGAAGATGCTAATAGTAAGTATTCAGAAAACTTAGGCATCAACTTCTTGGGTGTTGAAAGCAAGGGTGTAAATGCTAAAGCCGCAATGTTTGTTGATACAGCATATGTTCGCAACAATACACCGATGCCACAATATATGTTGGTAATGAATCCGCAGATTGTAGAGGCTGATACAATTTGGTGTAATGCTACATCTACTCACAAGCACGCTACATTGGCTGACTCATTGGCTTGTCCGCACACTACAGTTATTCCGTACAGTGTTACAGGTCGTTACTTGATTAATGCTCAGGATTCTGTAAACGCTGGCGATGATAACTATATCTGGAACCGCGATTACACTCGTTTGGCATTCGTTGAGGCTAAACATATCGGTGATACATTGGTAATCTTCCGCAATGGCGAACCGAGCACAGCTAAAGCTGATTCAATCTACTTAGGTGACAACAAGCACAAGAACGTAGCGTTCTCATTCCGTTTGGTTAATACAGACGCTTGCGACTTCTTAATTGAAACTGTAGGTGATAAGATTATCCCGACAGACGGTAAAGGTGGTTGGGTCGCTGTTAAGAATGGTGTACCAGTTGTAGCTAAGTACGATTCTTACAATGATGCTATCAACGATGCTGAAATCTTCAACATCGAATCTACAGAAGAAACCGCAACTGCAAACGAATCAATCGTTGCAGGTGAAGTTTCAGTAGTTGCTGCCGACGGTGCTGTAATCGTTAAGGGTGCAGAAGGCAAGAACGTAGTAGTTTCTACAATCTTAGGTAAGGTAGTAGCAAACGAAGTTCTGAACTCTGACAATGAGACTATCGCTGCTCCGGCAGGTATCGTAGTGGTATCTGTTGATGGCGAAAG
>URGO01000039.1 GCA_900547435.1 uncultured Parabacteroides sp. | reverse complement strand
GGGGTGTAGCGCAGTCCGGTTAGCGCACCTGCTTTGGGAGCAGGGGGTCCCAGGTTCGAATCCTGGTACCCCGACAAGAGAGGAAACTATTTGCGGTTTCCTCTTTTTTGTTTATATTTGTCACAAAAATAGGAATTGGTTATGAAACACTTGATAGCTCCGTCGTTGTTATCGGCAGACTTTATGAATTTGCAACGCGATGTGGAAATGATCAACCAGAGTGAGGCCGACTGGTTGCATTTGGATATAATGGATGGCGTCTTCGTGCCGAACATTTCGTTCGGATTCCCCGTTTTGGAAGGATTAAAAAATATATGCCAAAAGCCGATGGATGTACATCTGATGATTGTCGAACCGCAAAAGTTCATTAAAGAAGTTGCCGCTACCGGTGCTTACATGATGAATGTGCATTATGAGGCATGTACGCATTTGCATCGCACGATTGCAGGAATCAAGGAGGCCGGAATGAAAGCCGGTGTTACGCTGAACCCGCATACGCCGGTCTGTTTGTTGGAGGACATTATTCAGGATGTGGACATGGTGTTGCTGATGTCGGTCAATCCGGGTTACGGAGGACAGAAGTTTATTGAGCATTCGGTGGAAAAGACCCGCCAGTTGCGCGAGATGATTGACCGGAAAGGTCTTCAGACGCTGATAGAGATAGACGGAGGGGTAAACTTGGAAACCGGAAAACGCCTTGTAGATGCCGGAGCCGATGTGCTGGTGGCCGGAAGTTTTGTCTTTAAAGCCGAAAATCCTTTACAAGTCATTCAAGATTTGAAAGCGTTATAAAAATAATAAAACCAACCTTCAACTATGACAAAAGAATTAGGAAAGCGACCTTTTGTCAGGCCGCTTTTTATATGGGTGATAGGCATTTGCTGGGCGGTTTATTGGCCGGGTTCGTGGATGATGTGCGGCGTTTTGTTCCTCCTCTTGCTTTTGCTGGTGATAGGAGGCGGGAGGGGTGCAAACGATTATCCGCTTTATGCGAACCGCCATTCGTGGGGCATGGCATTCGGTGTGCTTTTCTTGTTGCTTGCGATAGCTTATACAAGTTTCCGGCTCCGATATCTTCCATCGGCGGATATTCCCATTTGGCAAGTGTATTGTGAGGCCTGGCAATTCAAACTTCTCCAGACGATAGACAGATTGGACTTGTCGGATTCGGATAAAAGCGTGCTGGCCACACTGACCTTGGGGTATCGTCAGCAAATGGATTGGACGGTCCGCCAACGTT
Source organism: uncultured Parabacteroides sp. (assembly GCA_900547435.1). Taxonomy (GTDB): domain Bacteria; phylum Bacteroidota; class Bacteroidia; order Bacteroidales; family Tannerellaceae; genus Parabacteroides. The sequence goes on along the minus strand of URGO01000039.1, from coordinate 20,653 downwards.
TTACGTTGTCAGGTGCGGCGCATATCTTGTCGGTCAGCGGCTTTCATGTGGCGGTTGTCTATGTTTTTGTGCGGCATTGTTTGTTTTTCCTTTCGGAAAAATCCCGGATACGTTATTTGAAATATGGTATTTTGCTGGTGGCTATCTGGCTTTTTTCAGGGATGACGGGTCTGGCGGCTCCGGCCATCCGTTCGGCCCTGATGCTCTCTTTCTATCTTTTAGGGCGTTTGTTACGTAGGCGCACGGATTCCTACAATACCTGGGCGGCCACGGCCTTTTGTATGTTGGTCTATAATCCGTTTTATCTGTTTGATATCGGATTTGAGTTGAGCTTTATAGCCGTACTCTCCATTCTGTTCTTTTATAAACGGATTCGGACATGGTTTGTATTGCGTAATCCGTGGATTCAAACCCTATGGGATTGGTTCGCAATTAGTCTTGCGGCCCAGATTTATACGCTCCCGCTTTGTTTTTATTATTTTGGGTCGGTATCCTCGGTGGCATTGCTGACGGCCCTTCCCGTAACGTTCCTTTCTACGTTATTGATACCGGCGGCATTGTTGTGGATGCTCTTGTCTGCCATGGGATGGAATTGGGAAATGCTTGCTTCCATCGTGGAGTTGCTGACCTCATCTTTTTGTCTTTTCATAGACCGGCTGGGACGCATTCCGGCAATAGCAGCATACGTCCCGTTTACACCGTTGATGCTTGGGTTCCTCTATGCGTCTTTGTCCTTTTTTACCTTATATATAAAAGGCCGGAAAGCCAGGTGGTTGTTGTTTACTCTTTTATTCTTGCTTTTCTTTTTAGGGGCTGCTGTTATTGAAACATTAATTCAATAGGATTGTCATAGAAATGTAATGTCTTATATTGCAGTTATATTGTACTTTAGCACCGGAAAAGAAGAGCAATGACAAACAATATATGCAATGAATAAAAGAATTTATCCGCTGGCGATACTGCTTTGTTTATCAGCAATAGAGTGTTTTGGCCAGCGAATCAAAGGAAGCGATACGGTATTGCCTTTGACGCAAAGTCTTTCCGAGGCTTATATGAATGCTCATCCCGAAGCGTCAATAACGGTTACGGGAGGGGGGAGCGGAGTCGGAATCTCGGCTTTATTGGAAGGAACGACTGATATTGCAATGGCTTCCCGTCGTATTAAGTTCAGCGAGAAGATGAAGCTGAAAAAAGCTAAACAAGAAGCCGATGAAGTAATTGTGGCGTATGACGCATTAGCCGTTATCGTTCATCCGGACAATCCGGTACAACAACTTACCCGTGAGCAGTTGGAAGGCATTTTCCGGGGGAAGATTACCAACTGGAAGGAGGTAGGAGGCGAAGATCGCAAAATTGTAGTTTATTCGCGTGAGACCTCTTCCGGTACTTATGAGTTTTTCAAGGAAAGCGTATTGGAAAATAAAAATTATATGAGCAGTATTCTTTCTATGCCAGCTACGGGGGCCATCATCCAATCGGTCCGTCAGACGAAAGGCGCAATAGGATATGTAGGATTGGCTTACCTGAACACTTATGTGAAAGCCTTGAAAGTGTCGTATGACGGAGGCAAAAATTACGTTTATCCTTCTATTGAGAATGGTATAAACAAGACTTACCCGATAGTCCGTCCTTTATATTATTATTTTGACCGGAGTAAAGCGGATGTTGTGGCGGATTTTATCCGTTATATCGGTTCTGAAACGGGAAGGAAGATTACGTTGGATTTAGGTTTTATTCCAGACTAACCCATACATTATATATAATATATGAAACGTATCATAGACATTATTGCCAAATATGTGTTTACCGTCAGCGGATTTACGACAAGTGTCGTTATATTGCTGATTATCGGGTTCCTTTTTACGGAAGCGGTAGGTTTGTTTAAGAATAATATAGTAGAAGACGGTTATGTGCTGGCATTAAATAAGGACAATCCGGTAGAAGGGCTCAGCGCACATCAGATTAAGTTGTTGTTTGATGAGGAGATTACGAATTGGAAAGAGATAAATGGCAAAGACCTTCCGGTAGAAACTTTTCGTCTGGAGGACTTGACCCGGTATTATTCGGAAGAAGAATTGGGGGCCGAGTATGAATTGGCGGGCGATAAAATAGCGGATATCATTCATCGGACTCCGGGCATTGTGGCTTTTATTCCTACGATGTTGATAGAAGGACAACCGGATGTTTTTCTAATTCCGGATCATACCATTCCGGTTAAGGATGTATTGCTGGGCGCGGAATGGTTTCCGACGGCTACACCTTCTCCGATATTTGGTATCCTGCCGTTGGTAAGCGGTACCTTATGGGTGAGTTTCTTCGCTATTTTGATAGCTTTGCCTTTTGGCCTGGCCGTTTCCATTTATATGTCTGAGATTGCCAATCCTAAAGTTCATAAAGTGTTGAAGCCGATGATTGAATTGCTGAATGGTATTCCATCGGTGGTGTATGGCTTTTTCGGCTTGGCGGTTATTGTTCCTCTTTTGCAACAAACCTTCGATTTGCCGGTAGGTGAGTCTGGTTTGGCGGGAAGTATCGTATTGGCCATTATGGCATTGCCGACCATTATAGCTGTAGCGGAAGACGCCATGCGCAGTTGTCCGCAAAATATGCGTGAGGCAAGTTTGGCTTTAGGAGCGTCTCAATGGCAGACCATCTATAAAGTGGTGATTCCTTTTTCCATATCAGGTATTACTTCCGGTGTCGTGTTAGGTATCGGACGGGCTATTGGCGAGACGATGGCGGTTCTGATGGTAACTGGAAATGCGGCTGTGATACCAACCTCTATTTTAGAGCCTTTGCGAACGATTCCGGCCACGATTGCAGCGGAATTGGGTGAGGCACCGACAGGTGGTTCGCATTATCAGGCTCTGTTCCTGTTGGGTGTGATTTTGTTCTTCATTACATTAATTATTAATATGTGCGTCGAAGTTGTTTCGGCCCGCAATAAATTCCGGAAATAAGTTATATGGATACGCAATATAACAAATACAATAAGAAAAAGCATTTTGTGCAGTCTGTGATGTTCACCATCTTTCGTCTGTTCAGTTATAGCATCGCGGTGATATTATTCTGCATCTTAGGATTTATTTTGGTGAAAGGTTTCCATACAATCAGCTGGGAGTTTATCACGGAAGCTCCGGCGGACGGTATGACCAAAGGGGGAATCTGGCCGGCCATAGTCGGAACGTGTTGCTTGATGCTGGGAAGTGCTATCTTCTCTTTCCCGATAGGAGTTATCAGCGGTATTTATATGAATGAATATGCGCCTAAAGGGAAGTTGGTTAATTTTATTCGGATGATGACCAATAATCTGGCTGGTATTCCCTCTATTGTGTTCGGTCTGTTCGGTATGGCTTTCTTTGTCAATTACATGGAGTTTGGCGATAGTATCATTGCCGGCTCTCTGACATTGGGACTCTTGGCCTTGCCGATTGTTATCCGTACAACAGAAGAGGCATTTAAAGATATTCCGAATAGTTTTCGTGAAGGGAGTCAGGCACTGGGTGCAACCAAAGCACAGACCATTTGGAAGGTGCTGCTTCCAAGCGCAATGCCTCGTGTTATCACCGGATTGATTCTTTCTTTGGGTAGAGTTTCGGGCGAGACAGCTCCGATTTTGTTTACTTGTGCGGCCTATTTCTTACCGCATTTGCCCCAAAGCATTTTCGACCAATGCATGGCTTTGCCTTATCATTTGTATGTGGTTGCAACCAGCGGGACAGATATCGAAGCTCAGCTCCCGATTGCTTATGGCACGGCATTTGTATTGATTGTAATTGTATTGCTCATGAACTTGACGGCTAACTTTATCCGTCGGTTCTTCGTTCAAAAAACTCGCTAATAAGAACATGGTATATGAATAAGATTGAAGCAAAGAATGTAGATTTCTATTATGGCGATTTTCATGCCTTGAAGAATATCAGCTTGACGATTCCAGAACGCGAAGTGGTTGCTTTTATCGGTCCTTCGGGATGTGGAAAGTCTACTTTCCTACGTTTGTTTAATCGGATGAACGACTTGATTCCGGGCACACGGCTGGAGGGAAGCATCGAAATCGATGGGCAGAATATTTATGATAAGTCTGTTGATGTGGATGTGTTACGTAAAAATGTAGGTATGGTGTTCCAACGTCCGAATCCTTTCCCGAAGAGTATCTTTGAGAATGTGGCATACGGTTTGCGTGTGAATGGCATAAAAGACAAGGACTTTATTACCGAGCGGGTAGAAACAGCTCTGAAAGGTGCGGCTTTGTGGAATGAAGTGAAGGATAAGTTGAAGGAATCAGCGTACGCACTCTCCGGAGGACAACAACAACGTTTGTGTATTGCCCGGGCGATGGCGGTATCTCCTTCCGTATTGTTGATGGATGAGCCGGCCTCGGCGCTTGATCCGATATCAACCGCTAAGATTGAAGAGTTGATTTGCGAGTTGAGCGAGCAGACTACTATTGTTATAGTGACCCATAGTATGCAACAAGCGGCGCGTGTGAGCCATAAGACTGCATTCTTTTATTTGGGGGAGATGGTGGAATATGATGAAACGAAGAAGATATTCACGCATCCGGAAAAAGAAGCGACACAAAACTATATTACAGGGCGTTTTGGATAATTTGTAACTTTGTAAGTTTTTTAGTTTATGAGTTGAATAGACTAAAAACTCAAAAACTTAAGAACTTTAAAACTAACAAACTCAAAGACTAAAAATTATGGTAAAATTTGTAGAAAACGAACTTATCGCGATAAAGAAAGAAGTGAACGATATGTGGCTGCTGGTGCATGACCAGTTGGATAATGCCTATAACGCGGTTTTAAATATTGATTTGGAACTTGCCGAACGTGTGATGACCCGTGAGAAACGTGTGAATGCGTTTGAATTAAAGATTGATAGCGATATCGAAGATTTTATCGCTTTATATAATCCGGTGGCTATCGATTTGCGTTTTGCCCTGGCTATGCTCAAGATAAACAATAATCTGGAGCGCATAGGGGATTATGCGGATAGTATTGCCCGTTTTGTGCAACGTTGCCCGCTTCGGGAGGAAGATAAAGAGTTGTTCCGGAAACTCCGCTTAGAGGAAATGAGCACTCAGGTCTTGAGTATGTTCGCACGCACGCACGAATCTTTGTCCGAGCAGAACATCGGTCTGGCCAAATCGGTCTTTGAAGAAGACGAATTGCTTGACCAGCTGAATCGGGAGGCGGTGGATATTTTGGCGGAATATGCTACTGAGCATCCCGAATCTATCAAACTTTGTCTGGAACTGGCCGGTGTATTCCGCAAGATGGAACGTGCCGGGGATCATATCAGTAATCTGGCCGAGGAGACCGTGTTCTATATTGACGCGGAGGTGCTAAAGCATACTAAGTCGATGGAAAAGGATTGATAGGATGAGTTTTTCATGAATAACAAGCTTGTGGACCTTGCGGAGAGGTCTATGAGCTTGTGCTTTTGTATGTCTTTAAAAATTCATGCCTATCATTGATTTCGTTTATGCCTATCTTCGCCGACGTTCATGCCTAACTTCGTTGGCGTTTATGCCTATGTTTTTTCGGGGAAAAAGCGTATCTTTGCCTGCTGAATTATAAAGATGAAATTATGATTACAAAAATCATTCCTGAAGAGAAGATTCAAAAGGCGAAAAAGTATGTCGAGAAAGGCGATAAATTTGTTATCGTAACGCACGTTTCACCGGATGGCGATGCGTTGGGTTCGTCATTAGGGTTATATCATTTCCTGAATGCTTGTGGAAAGGATAGCGTAGCAGTGGTGGTGCCCAATGATTTTCCTCAGTTTTATAGATGGATGCCGGGTGCGAAGGATATTGTGATTCATGAGAAATATCCGGAGTTCGCTGAAAAACTATTGAGCGAGGCGGATGTGATTTTTTGTCTTGACTTTAACGAACCGAAGCGTGTGGAGAAGGTGGCGAAAGCTTTGCTGGAGGCACCCGGGCGTAGGGTGATGATAGACCATCATCTGAATCCTGCGGATTTTTGTAGGGTCACAATGTCCCATCCGGAGATATCTTCGACCAGCGAAATGATTTTCCGCTTTATATGCCGGATGGGGATGTTTGATTTATTGCCCAAAAACTCGGCCGAATGTATTTATACAGGTATGATGACCGACACGGGGGCATTTACGTACAATTCCAATAAGCCGGAAATATATGCGATTATCGAAGAGCTTATCAAGAAAGGTATTGATAAAGACCGTATATACCGGCAGGTCTTCCAAGTTTATTCCGAAAGCCGTTTGCGTATGCAGGGCTATGTGCTGTATGAGAAGATGAAAGTCTATCCGGAGCTGCATACGGCCTTGATAACTCTTTCTAACGAAGAAGCGAAACGCTTTAATTATCGCACGGGCGATTCGGAGGGATTTGTGAATATGCCCCTTAGCATAGCCGATGTAGTTTTCAGTGTTTTCATCCGGGAAGATAAGGATTATATAAAGATTTCACTTCGCTCGGTAGGTAATTTCCCATGCAATGAGTTTGCCGCACGTTATTTTAATGGAGGCGGGCACAAGAATGCTTCAGGAGGTGAGTTCTACGGGACATTGGCGGATGCTATCGCGACATTCGAGAAGGGATTGTCGGAATTAAATCCGGTAATAACGAAAGATTCTGGCAAATCATAGTACCTTTTTGGGGGAGAATGCCTATATTTGCCTTTCAAATAATAAAAAGAAAAGAAATCAGATGAAGAAGATTGTTGGATTCGTGTTGATGTTGTGTGTGGTTTTGTCTTTCACTTCTTGTAACAAGACAAAGTCCTATACCGAAAGATTGGAAGCTGAAAAAGATGCGATTGAACGCTTGATGGATTCAGAGGGTATTGTTGTTTTGGACGAATATCCTGCTGATGGTGTCTTTAAAGAAAACGAATTCGTGAAATTGGATAATGATGTTTATCTGAATGTGATAGATTCCGGAAACGGAAAGCGGATAAGCGAGGGTGTGCGTCAGAACGTGATTTGCCGGTTCGAGGCTCGTATTTTTATGTCTGATACGGTTACAATTGATGGCTTTGGAAGTGAATACCTTCCTGTAACTATGACGGTAACGCCTTATTATGAATATGGTATGATACAGGCTGCTGAGGTTCAAGACGGAAGTGCAAGTAGCGGACTGGAAGCGTATGTGAGCGAAGGATTGGCTTCCGGGTTTTATCATGTGGGTGATAGCGCGATAGTAAAGTTAATCGTTCCGTTCAAGGTGTCTTCCCAGATGTTACGCCAAATGTACGAACCGGTCTATTTCACACGGGTAAGATACATTTTTGAAAAATAACTTAATACTTAATTCATTGTTTTAAGTCTGATATACTATGACATTAATAAAATCGATTTCCGGTATTCGCAGGACTATTGGCGGAACTCCGGAAGAGGGCTTAAATCCTTTAGCCATAGTTAAGTTTGTAGCAGCCTACGCTACGTTTATTCGTAAAAACACAAAAATTACTACAAACAAGATTGTTGTCGGGCGTGACGCGCGAATCTCCGGTCCGATGGTGAAACAGGTCGTTCTGGGAACACTCACGGGAATGGGATTTGATGTGGTGGATATTGATTTGGCTACGACTCCTACTACCGAGCTGGCGGTTACAATGGAAGGCGCATGTGGCGGAATAATCCTGACGGCAAGCCATAATCCGAAGCAATGGAATGCTTTGAAGTTGTTGAACGAGAAGGGCGAGTTCCTGAATGCAGCCGAAGGGGCCGAGGTGCTGGCTTTGGCTGAAAAGGAAGATTTCCAATTTGCAGATGTAGACCATTTAGGGAAGGTGATTACGGATACTTCCTATATCCAGAAGCATATCGATGCCGTATTGGAGTTGGACTTGGTGGATGTAGATGCCATCAGGGCGGCTAATTTCAAAGTTGCGGTAGATTGTGTCAATTCGGTGGGTGGTATAGCGATTCCGGCATTACTTAAAGCATTAGGCGTAGAGCAAATCGTAGAATTGAATTGTGAACCTACCGGTCATTTCGCTCATAACCCGGAGCCGCTTCCGGAAAACTTGACGGCTATCTCTGAGCTGATCAAGAAAGAACGGGCAGATGTCGGATTTGTGGTTGACCCGGATGTAGACCGTCTGGCGATTGTATGTGAAAACGGAGAGATGTTTGTCGAAGAATATACCTTGGTGGCCGTAGCTGATTATGTATTAAGTCATACGCCGGGTAATACGGTTAGCAATTTAAGCTCAAGCCGTGCATTGCGTGATGTCACGCGTCGGTATGCCGGGTGCGAGTATAATGCTTCGTCGGTAGGTGAGGTGAATGTTGTAGCCAAATTGAAAGCGACTCATGCCATAATCGGAGGAGAAGGTAACGGTGGGGTTATCTATCCGGCAAGCCATTATGGACGTGATGCCTTGGTGGGAATTGCGTTGTTCCTGTCTCACTTGGCAAAGAAGAATATGCGTGTGAGCGAACTTCGTTCTACCTATCCGACTTACTATATCTCCAAGCAAAAAGTACAGCTTACGCCAGAAATTAATGTTGATGCCATTTTAAGTAAAGTAAAAGAACAATTTGCGGCATACGACATTACCGATATTGATGGCGTAAAGATAGATTTCCCTGACAAGTGGGTGCATTTGCGGAAGAGCAATACAGAGCCCATCATCCGTATCTATTCTGAGGCGCATACGATGCAGGAAGCTGAAGAGTTGGGCGGTAACCTGATTCAGATTATTCATGAAATGTGTAAATAAGTTATGGGACTGATTATTCAAGAAGTATTGGTATTCCTCACGTTCCTCTTCTCTGTATTGATGATGTTACTGTGAGGATAAAAGATTTTCGTAGAGACGCTCGTAATGAGCGTCTCTATTTTTGTCGGATTACTTGTCTATCAGATTATGCTTGCGGAATGCCCAAAGTGCAAGAGCAAGAATACCTATGATGGCTAAGAACAAATAGTTGAATAGATTGCTCACTTGCTCGTTTTCTCCATACGAATGCATACCGCTTAAAAAGTAATTGACCCCGAAGAAGGTCATCAGGACGGACCCGAAAGCAAGGATTGTGAGAAAATTGAACGACCAAAGGTTATACCAGCGGCGTACTAACCGGAGGTGTTCCACCATAGCATAGACGACTAAGGTAATCAAGGCCCATGTCTCTTTCGGATCCCATCCCCAATAGCGTCCCCATGATTCGTTTGCCCATATTGCACCGAGGAAGGTGCCGATTGTCATAAACGCCAAACCTATCAGAAGAGCCATCTCGTTGATTAAGGTCAGTTCTTTTATTCGTGTCTGTAATAAAGTTTTTGTACGTGGGTTGACAAATCCCATCAGTATCATATTGGTAATGCCTAATAAACAGCAAATGCCAAAGAATCCGTATGCTGCTACAATAACAGCAACATGAAACATCAACCACGGCGATTTTAATACCGGCACCAATGTCCCTATTTGCGGATCCATCCAATTTAGGCCGGAAACAAACAGGATAATTCCTCCAAAGATAGCGGCTAATGCAAGCGTGATGCGGCTACGTCCTAAAACTCCTCCGGCTGCGACAGTAGCCCAAGCTACATAAACCATCGTTTCGTATGAATTACTCCAAGGGGCATATCCTCCTATATACCATCGCATACCCATTCCGTATGTATGGAAAAGGAATACGACCAGTACAGCTGCAATAAGTAAGAATTGATAAGTTGACAAGTTGGAAAGTTGACGAATAAACGGGTGGGCGGATGGACCCGTTTTTTCTTTCGTTTCTCGAAACATACGGATAAACGAGAGAATAAGCAATAGTCCGCCTGCGATGAGATAACCTACTTTGCATTTGCCAAAGATATTCATTTGGTTATATTTGACTTCGGCTTGCATTTTTTTCGGGCTGATGTCTAATGTCTGGTTTTTGGCCTGTTGGTATTTGCCGATCATAGCCAGAACTTCATCGGCTTTGCTCCAGTCCTGACTCTTTAACGCAGTTTGCACTTCTCCCAAATACCAGATAAATATGCGGGAAACAAACATAGAATCTTTTCCACTATAAGAAGAAAGGTCATCTCCCGGTGCATACCATTTGTGATTCGGGGCTTTTTCATTGGGGAAGATTCGTAATAACCTGTAATTAAGCAACTGATGGAGAATATTTACCTGTTCGTCCAATTTCATCAAATCTTTATCAAAGCGGGTACGTTCATTGGGTTGTTTGTTGTAAGCCTCTTCTACTTGTTGTTGAAATTTGTAAGCTCCATGTGAGTCGAATACTTGTAAATAACTACAGGATTTGTCCGGAAGATGATACCGAGAGATGATTTCCGTATTGGAAACCGGAATAAGCGGAACACGCATCCACATATCCGGCAATGCTAAAAGACTTAACAGGAATTGGTCGGAATTCAACTTGCCGAATTGTTCCGATTTGTGCAATTTGCGCAAGATTTCAGAAGAAAAGGTGTTAATCGGAATCATACGCCCGCTTTCAGATTGCATGGGAAGAAGCCCGAATGCCTCCGCATGTTCCGGTTTTACGGAAAACTGTTGGATGGCATGGTCTAAGTTTATTTTAGGTTGTTCCTTGGCTTGTGTCATTCCGGAAAGAAGAAGTAGTCCGACAAGGCACAAGGTAGAACGGTCTGCTATATGCAGCTTGTTCAGCTTTGCAATCAAAGCATGGAATCGGGAACGTTTTCCGAAAAGGCTCATAATGAAACCGACCAATAACAGAAAATAACCGGAATAGGTAATATTTCGCCCTATGATATCGTGATTTACGGAGAGTATGGTACCACATTCGTCCGTATCGTATGAGGCTTGGTAGAACCGGTATCCTTTTACATCTAATACGTTATTCATAAAAATCAAGGCTTGTTGTTTTTTTCCGTCTATGTGTACTATCACTTCGCTTTCGAACGAGGACGGACTGGTTGACCCGGGATAACGGGTTAAGGTAAAGTCTATTAGTTCCACTTCGAAAGGTAGAGTGTGAAAATAGGTTCCTTCTTGGGTACGCACCACAATCCGGTTACTCTGTTCACCTTCCCGAAGATGCAACAATCCTTCTATGCTGAATAAATGAGAGCACATAGCTCCTGCTAAAATCACGATGAATGCGGCATGAATCGTCATCATTCCCCATTTGGGGCGTTTCCATAGCCGGTGTTTCCAAACTATAGCTATGAAATTTACAACCATTATGAATTGCCAAAGAATAAATAGGGGAGAATAATAGACCAATGTCTTGGCGGCCATTGTGCCCATTTGCTTTTCAATAAAAGTTGCAATGGCCAAAACGCAGGCATATCCCAGCATTAGTATGAGCGATGTGATGTAAGAAGAAAGAATTCTTGTCAGATATTGCATGTTCCTATTTGTTTACGATTTGGTGTGCAAATTTATAAAAAACGATGGGATTCCATTACGTAATCTGTGTCAACTTGTTGATTAAAAATGTAGACCATTAAAAATAAATAAGCAAGGGAACAAGCCGGCCGAATTTATCCGGCTCCTTGTCACTTGCTCCCTTGCCTTCTGATTTCGTCAACGTGTTACACGAAATTCATCTGAGAATAGCGGTGCGATACGTTGATGCTTTGCTACCGGACGAACAGAAGTTCGCGGTATTTGGGTAATGTCCACATTTTATCATCGACGATAAGCTCTAATTTGTCGATATGATAGCGAATCTGTTCCAACATAGGAGCTATTTTGTCATGATAAGCAATGGCTTTATCCCGTTCATCTGTGATTTTGTTGGCCACTTTCCTTGCATCGACCATGCTGTCTACATGCTCTTTGATGTAAGAGGTATGTTCTGCGATTTTACGGATAATGGCGATATTCTCGGCCGATAGTTTGTCTGCTTCCTCTTCGGGGAAAATACCTTTTAGCTTATATACATTATCAATAAGTTTGGTTTGGTACTCAATCGCAACAGGTACAATATGGTTCATCACCAAATCTCCCAACACGCGTGCCTCAATTTGAATTTTTTTCGTATAAGTCTCCCATTTGACTTCATTGCGGGCTTCCAGTTCTTTCCGCGTCATTACCCCTGTTGATTCGAACATCTTTATGCTTTCGGGAGTCAAATATCGGTCGAAGATGAGCGGACAACTGGTTTCGCAATCCAATCCTCGGCGAGCAGCCTCTATTTTCCATTCCTCACTATATCCGTTTCCATCAAACCGGATAGGCTTGCTTAGGCGGATATATTTGCGGATTACTTGGATAAGAGCCGTTTCTTTGGCTTCTCCTTGCTCTATCAACGCATCTACTTCAGTCTTGAAAAGCGTTAATTGCTCTGCTATGGCGGAATTTAGGGCAATCATGGCACTGGCACAATTGGCTTCTGAACCTACGGCACGAAACTCAAACCGGTTTCCGGTGAAAGCGAAAGGTGAAGTCCTGTTACGGTCGGTATTGTCGATTAATAATTCCGGAATCTGCGGAATGTCCAGTTTCATACCTTGCTTCCCGCCCAAGGTTATCAGCTCATCCGTAGTGCTTTCTTCCATGTGGTCTAACACTTTGCTGAGTTGCGTTCCCAGAAAAGAAGAAATGATGGCTGGAGGTGCTTCGTTGGCTCCCAAGCGATGAGCATTGGTTGCACTCATGATGGAGGCCTTCAATAATCCGTTATGCCGATATACCGCCATTAATGTATTGACCACAAATGTGATGAACCGGAGGTTCTCTTCAGCCGTCTTGCCCGGTGCCATTAATAGAATGCCGGTATCGGTGCCTAACGACCAGTTGTTGTGTTTACCTGAACCATTCACTCCTTTGAACGGTTTCTCGTGCAGAAGAACCCGAAAGCCGTGTGTGCGTGCCACCTTCCGCATCAACGACATGATGAGCATGTTATGGTCGACGGCCAAATTGCATTCTTCGAAGATAGGAGCCAACTCAAACTGGTTGGGGGCTACCTCATTATGCCGGGTCTTTACCGGAATACCCAGTTCCAAAGCTTGTACCTCCAGATCTTTCATGAAAGCCGCCACCCTTGTGGGAATAGCTCCGAAGTAATGGTCCTCCAGTTGTTGGTTTTTGGAGGCTTCATGTCCCATCAACGTGCGACCGGTCAATAATAAATCCGGACGTGCGGCATACAAGCCTTCATCCACAAGGAAATATTCCTGCTCCCAACCCAAATAGGCCATCACCTTTTTTACGTCCGGATTAAAATAATGACATACTTCTACAGCAGCTTTGTTGACCGCACTTAACGCTTTCAATAACGGTGCTTTATAGTCCAATGATTCACCGGTATAGGCGATAAATACCGTAGGGATGCAAAGCGTATCATCTACGACAAATACCGGAGAAGAAGGGTCCCATGCTGAATAACCTCGTGCTTCGAAAGTATTGCGGATGCCTCCACTCGGAAAAGAAGAGGCATCAGGCTCTTGTTGTACGAGGAGTTTTCCGGAGAATTCTTCTATCATCCCGCCTTTCCCGTCATGTTCGATAAATGAGTCATGCTTCTCGGCGGTACCTTCGGTCAGAGGCTGGAACCAATGTGTATAATGAGTAGCTCCCATTTCCATAGCCCAGCATTTCATTCCTTCCGCAACCTTATCCGCGATAGCCCTGTCCAGTACGGCTCCATTATCCATTGCGTCTACCAATTGGGCATATACCGCGGTAGGCAAATACTTGAACATCTTTTCCCTGTTGAATACTTTCTTGGCAAAATACTCGCTGGGACGCTCTGAAGGCGCAGGCGCTTCGAATGCCTTCGTCTGGAAAGCTCTTTCTACAACTCTGAATCTTAATGTTGACATAATACGATATGTTTTTTGATTTGTAATTGTAATAAGTATATTTATCTTGGTTAATGATTGTATGCAGATTCTCCGTGCTCATAAATGTCGAGTCCTTCCTCTTCAACACGTTTGTCTACGCGTATTCCTACCGTATGATCCGTGATTTTGAACAAGATAAAGGTCATAAATGCACTGAATAGAATCGTAATCAAGGTGGTAACTATCTGTATCCATAATTGATACCAATCCCCATATAACGCACCTTCGGGGCCGTTTTCTCCGGAGATAAACCGGGTGGCGAATACTCCAGTCAAGATAGAACCGATGATTCCTCCGACGCCATGCACACCAAAGGCGTCCAAGGTGTCGTCATACCCGAATCTGGGTTTGACAACTGCTACCATATAGAAGCAGATAATAGGCGTAATCAGTCCGATAAAGAACGCTCCGAGTATGTCTACGGTCCCGGCGGCCGGTGTGATAGCGACCAATCCGGATACCGCTCCGGTACATGCGCCTATTGTTGTTGGTTTCTTATTGTGTATCCAGTCGATAGCCATCCAAGTAAGAGCTGCGACACAGGTGGCCAGATGAGTTACCAGGAATGCATTGGAGGCTAAACCATCAGCACATAAACCGCTCCCTGCATTGAATCCGAACCAGCCTAACCATAGAAAAGCTGTACCCATGAAGACAAATGTAACATTATGTGGACTCATCGGATGGCCAATCCTATAGTCGCTTCTCTTACCTACCATGATAGCCATTATAAGAGCCGATATTCCGGCGTTGATGTGTACTACGGTTCCACCGGCAAAGTCAATGGCACCCATCTGCTGGAGGAATCCTCCGCCCCATACCCAATGTGCCATAGGCATATAGACCAATATACTCCACAGAATGGTGAATAACATAAAGCCGGAGAACTTGACACGTTCTGCGAAAGCACCTAAAATAAGTGCCGGTGTAATGATGGCAAACATACATTGGAATAAGACGAATATCAATTCGGGAATATTGCCTGTGGTGAGGGTTGAAGGGGTTATCCCTTTGAGGAATATTTTATCAAATCCTCCGATGATATTTCCTAATCCGCTTCCCCTGAGTCCGGTTCCGAATACAAAACTATAACCGAAAGCAATCCATAAGATGGTGACTATGCCTACAATGAGCATACTTTGCATGACAATGCTTAGTACGTTTTTCTGGCGTACAAGTCCGCCATAAAATAGGGCGATTCCCGGAATAGTCATTAAAAGCACAAGGATGGAGGCTACGATTACCCATGCTGTATTTCCTGTATCGAGTGTGATAAGTGTATTCATAATGCTTCTTCTTTTTTAAGTTTGTACTATCAGATGTCATTTCTCTTGTTCCGCGTTATATAATGATATATCTCCTCGTTCTCCGGTCCGGATGCGGATGGAATCGTTAACCGGGATGACAAATATGCGGCCATCGCCTATCTCGCCTGTACGGGCGGCATTCATGATGGCTTGTATGGTTTTTTCCACATTCTTGTCCCGTACTACAATCGAAAGGAGGATTCGCTCGATGGAGCTGGTGTCATATACTACTCCTCGGTAAATACGTCCTTCTCGTGTCTTGCCTATGCCTCTTACATCATAATAAGAAAACCATTCGATGTCAGCGGCAAGCAAAGCCTCTTTGACATCATCAAACCGGCTTCTGCGAATAATTGCTTCAATCTTTTTCATAATCATTCAATTTTTACTATAACCTTATTTATCTTTTGCCCTTTTAGAATATGTCATAAACTCAATCCGAATACGAAATAGGCGCCTTCGGTTCCCGGGTTCCAGGTTATTTGGGCAAATAGGGGTAAGGCGTATTTCTCGGTTATCCCAATTTCTTTGCTCGCTCTGATGGATATATCGGTAAATTCAAACCCGTCAGCTCCGTTATTGTAAAAACTTGTAGCCCAAGGAGTCGCGCCGATTTCGGCAATCCATTCCAAGCTCCCTAAACGGAAGGGGGCCGCTAATTTGAGATAGGACGAATAAGCGCGTTTCCCGTTTTGGGTGGTCCCGTCATTTCCCGCGAAGTTGGTGTACCAGTTGATAGCTATGAATTGGAAATCATATCCAACTTGCGCTTCGAACACGTGTGTTGTGTTTCCGGATTTGTAATGGAAATAACCGGCTCCTCCATTAAACCAATAATCGGTTATAGAAGCACTAAAGCCTTTTGTGGCATATCCCAAGGTGAGGTCTACCTCTTTCGTGTCTTCTTGGGTAAATCCGACTGACCCCCATGCCGTTAAAGAGAATCCTTTATAACCGATAGAGACCATGGGCTGGATGCTGACATCCCCTAAGTCTTGCCCGCGCCAGATGTATCCGCTTACCAAATCGGCCCCTACCGAAGCCTCTACCTTATCTTGAGCCATTGCATTGGATAAGGTAAGCATAGCGAATGCTGGGATTGCTAAAATGAATGAATTTCTTTTCATAAGTAATCAATTTGATTGTTTATTATTTGTTTTACTATCTTTATGACTTTCATTCGCTGCAAAAGTATGTCATATTGGAATTTTGTGAAAGGATATTGCGATGTATTGTGGCATTTATTTTATGTTTGTTTTATATTGTTACCATTTTCTATTTATTTCGAATAATATGAAAGTGAATAATTATAATATGCGTTAAATTGAAACTTTTGATGTTTGCAAAAATTTATGCCTATGTTTCCGGTAAAAGATAGGCATGAACGGAAAAGAACGTAGGCATAAACGGAAGAAAAGGTCGGCATAAAAAATGCAAAAAATCCACCCTTTCTTATAAAATAAAGGGAACATTTTCGTAACTTCGCAATACAAAAGACTGAATATACACAATTCTATGAAAAGTAAAAGTTTAGTATCTATCGATCAATGCTCAAAAGAAGACATTCTTCGGATCTTGAATAATGCGGAGAAATTTGAACAGAATCCCAACCGCCGGTTATTGGAAGGGAAGGTGGCAGCTACCCTCTTCTTCGAACCCTCTACACGTACCCGTCTGAGCTTCGAGACCGCGGTAAATCGCTTGGGTGGACGAGTAATCGGTTTTCAGGATGCCTCCACGACAAGCTCGTCGAAGGGTGAAACGCTGAAAGATACCATCCTGATGGTCAGCAATTATGCCGACCTTATCATCATGCGCCATTATTTGGAAGGAGCGGCCCGCTATGCCTCGGAGGTAACCGACATACCCATTATCAACGCCGGAGACGGGGCCAACCAGCATCCTTCGCAAACCATGTTGGATCTTTATTCCATCCGCAAGACGCAAGGCACACTGAACAATCTGACCATTACCATGGTGGGAGACTTGAAATACGGACGTACGGTGCATTCGCTGATTGTAGGCATGTCGCACTTCAATCCGACTTTTCACTTCATCGCTCCGAACGAATTGCGTATGCCGGACGAACAGAAGAACTTCTGCGACCAGCATAGCATCAAGTATTATGAGCACCGGGAATTTACCGAAGAAATCATCAATCAAAGTGATATTCTCTATATGACACGTGTCCAGCGAGAACGATTTACCGACCTCGAGGAGTACGAACGTGTAAAGAATGTGTATATTCTGAAGAATTCGATGTTGGCGGGGAGCAAGGAAAACCTGCGCATCCTGCACCCGCTTCCGCGTGTTAACGAGATAGCATATGATGTGGATGATAATCCGAAAGCCTACTATATCCAGCAGGCTCGCAACGGATTGTTTGCTCGTCAGGCCATTATTTGCGAAGTATTAGGTATCTCAATCGATTAAAAAGTAATATATATGTCAGCATTAAAAAATAATAAAGAATTGTTGGTAGCCGCTATCAAGAACGGTACGGTAATCGATCATATCCCTCCGACCCAGCTCTTCAAGGTCGCATCTTTGTTGGAACTGGATAAAATGGCGCACAACACGATTACGATAGCCAATAACCTCCCCAGCAACCAGTTCGGTACGAAGGGGATGATTAAGATTTCCGATAAATTCTTTAACGAAGATGAAATAAGCCGTATCGCATTGGTCGCGCCGAATGTTATTCTGAACATCATCCGCGATTATGAGGTGGTCGAGAAGAAGTGTGTCTCTTTACCGAACGAGTTGGTAGGGTTGGTGAAATGCAACAATCCGAAGTGTATCACCAATAACGAACCGATGCCGACCCGATTTGAGGTTATCGACAAAGAGGCCGGTACCATCAAGTGCCATTATTGCGAACGTAAGATTAATAAGGACGATATTATTATTAAATGAAACATTCCTGGAAACCCGGCACCATGATTTATCCGCTTCCTGCGGTCATGATAACCTGCGGAAGTTCGCCCGAAGAATATAACATTATAACCGTGGCATGGGTTGGTACGATTTGTACCAATCCGCCCATGTGTTATATCTCGGTGCGCCCCGAACGTCATTCTTATTCGATTCTGAAGAAGAATATGGAGTTTGTTATCAATCTGACAACCCAAGAACTGGCTTACGCAACAGATTGGTGTGGCGTCAATTCGGGGAAAGAGCATCATAAATTTGAGGAGATGAAACTGACTCCGGGGAAAGCTGTGCTGGTGAATGCCCCGATTATCGAGGAGTCTCCTTTATGCATCGAATGCCGGGTCAAGGAGGTTCTCGCGCTCGGAAGTCATGATATGTTTATTGCAGATGTAGTCAATGTTCTGGCTGATGATAAATATTTGGATCCGGATAGCGGAGCTTTCGACCTTCAGAAAGCCGGATTATTGGCATATGCTCACGCGAAGTATTATGGATTAGGAGAGTTGATAGGGAAATTCGGCTGGTCAGTCCAAAAGAAGAAAGGTTGAAAAGATGAGAGTGCTGCTCGCTTCCATCGGATTGTTGTTGCTGAGCGTGTCCGGTTCCGCACAAAATATCTTTCAGGACTATAACAAGCCCTATAATATAGGTGTGCGCGTAGGATTCAATTCCGCCTTTCCTCTGGTTCAGTCGTTTGTTATCAATGATGAGCGCATTACGGATTATCATGTCCATTATAAGGTGGGTTATTTGGCGGCTGTAACCTTTTCGGTTAATTTCAACCGCTATTTTATCCAACCCAGCGTGAGTTGGTATCGGAGTAATGCCGAGATTCAGTTTGATTATCCGCTTTTCAGTTCAGAAAATAATATAGCAAGTTCTCAAGATGCGTCTCTCAAACTGGATTCCGAAGTCAACTCATTGGAAGTCCCTGTCCTGATTGGATATCATATCATCAAAGAGGGGCCTTATGGTATGAGCGTTAAGTTCGGGCCTAAAGGAATCTATCATTATAAAAGCGATTATACGTTGAACTCGTCCGTTGTATCGTTTCAGCACGAAAAGGATAACATTCCTTATGCCATCAATTTTGTTTCGGCCATAGGTGTTACAATCGGACGATTGTTCTTGGACTTCTCTTATGAGTTTGGCCTTCATTCCGTTCGTTCGGACTTTACCTATACCGATGTCTTGACGGGAGAAACCGGTACCGCAAGTCTTTCTCAACGTACCAATAAGCTCTGTTTCTCTTTGGGGTTCATCTTCTGAAAGACCGGGAGAAAGGGGTTATCTCCCACACAAATCATGAAACCGGCAATAGGTGCAAACCTTATCATTCTCCGTTTGAACAAAATCAAGGGTATTGTCAAATATTTCATCCAAACAAATCTGCAACTCCTTTTCGAATTCTTCCTTATAAGTCTGGAAATTCTCGACTCTTTCCGTTTTACCCCGGGCTATTTTATGAATAACCGTCGGGTCGAATTTCTCATCAAATAACGTGCGCAGGTAATAGATGGACGGCTCTATCTCACGTCCGTCATATTCTTTTTGCCTTTCATACATCCAAGCATACAGGAATACTTGCATCACGGCTTTCGAACGTTCTTTTGCCTCCTTGTCGAATAGCCCGTGAATCGTATCAAACGCCAATTGTCCGCGTCCTGTTTTATAATCTACAATCCGCAAGCGGGAATCGATGGCATCCACCCGGTCGATATATCCTTTTAATTTAATCTTATTTCCGTTCGATAGGGTTATCCAATTATGGACCTGTTTTTCGGATTCTACATAATGGAACGGGGTATAACGCGCATCGCATTCCAATATTTTCAGGACATAAATGCGAATCATCTCACCAATCAGATAATTCTGCCCTTCGAGGGGGCGCACCTCTTTGCTCTTGAAATAAACTTCGGCAAAGGAGGACATGATAGCTTCTGTCAACAAACGCTTATCTTTACGAATCAATTTCAGGATATCTGCGGTGACCAGCTTGCCTTTCAACGGTTTGTAAAGGATTTCCATTACTTTGTGCAGGATGCTTCCGAATACGTCGCTTTCTATCATCTCGGATACATCTTCTTCCTCCTCGATATTTTCTACATACGAGAAATAGAACTTCAAAGGACAATCCAAATAGGTATTGATGGCACTGGCCGATAAGGCTCTATCTCCCTTTTCGCCATACACCTCTAATTGGCTTAATATACCGGCATCTTTGGAGATGCGTATCGGTGGGACACTCGTGGTAGATACGTTGTATACCGCTATTTTCTCCTGTAACGGCACGCCATAATGGTATTTCAACTGGAGGACATACCGGCTCACCTCTCCGGTCTGCAATCCTCCGCTTCGCGAATCGTAGAGCAAAGTGACATGCCCCGCGCGTTGTATCAACCGATAAAAGTGATAGGCCCAGATACTATCCTGATGTTCATAGGTAGGAAGAGCAAATCCCCGGCGGAGATTGTACGGAATGAAGGAATTGGCGGCACGCTTCATCGGGAATATCCCATCGTTCATCGAAAGAAGAACCACCCGGTCAAAGTCGAGGGCACGAGTCTCCAGTACTCCCATAATCAGCAAGCCCGATAACGGTTCGCCCTCAAAGGGTATCGTTATCAACTCCGTC
>URGO01000038.1 GCA_900547435.1 uncultured Parabacteroides sp. | reverse complement strand
CGCACTTACGGCTTTAGCTGTCGCCGCAAGGAGCAATGACGGAGTATGTGGATTCGCTGAAATCATGTAGTCTTGTCTTGTTTTTGTTTGCGCCAAAGGTAGGGAATTATTTTCTTATGGCAAAATAAAAACCGCCCTTGCCTTGCGGTAAGAGCGGCTACTTTTCCGATTAAAAATCAATTATTCTCCGGACGCAATTTGCGAACAACCGCGCCGGCGCGCCACATTTCGCTATCGTGAAGCGCTTTCAGCTCGGCATTCAGCTTCTCGCGGTAATCCGGCTGAGAGTTCGAGTCGATAGAGCGTTGCGCCTCATTGCCGCAAGCTACTTCGTTATACAGCTTTTCGAATACCGGCTTAACGGCATCGTGGAACGGGCCCATCCAGTCTAATGCACCACGCTGAGCGGTGGTAGAGCAGTTGGCATACATCCAGTCCATCCCGTTCTCGCCGAAGAGCGGCATCAGGGATTGCGTCAACTCTTCTACGGTCTCGTTGAAAGCCTCAGAAGGCTCATGTCCGTGTTCGCGCAAGGTCTCGTATTGAGCCAACAAAAGTCCTTGGATAGCGCCCATCAATGTACCGCGCTCGCCGGTCAGGTCAGAATAAACCTCTTTCTTGAAAGTGGTTTCAAACAGATAACCGGAACCTACGCCGATACCCAAAGCGATGACACGGTCCCACGCATGACCTGTAGCATCCTGATAGATTGCATAGCTAGAGTTCAATCCGCGTCCCTGAAGGAACATACGGCGCAACGATGTGCCTGATCCCTTCGGTGCAATCATGATTACGTCTACATCAGCCGGCGGAACGATGTGTGTGCGGTCGCTATACGTAATCGCGAATCCGTGAGAGAAATACAGCGCCTTTCCGGCTGTGAGGTGTTTCTTGATGGTTGGCCAACAAGCAATTTGCGCCGCATCCGAAAGCAATACCTGAATGATAGTTGCTTTTTCGCACGCCTCTTCGATGCTGAAGAGCGTTTCGCCCGGCACCCATCCGTCGGCAACCGCCTTGTCGTAAGTCTTGCCCGGGCGCTGGCCTACGATGACATTAAACCCGTTGTCGCGCAAGTTCAGGCTCTGACCCGGTCCTTGCACGCCATAGCCCAATACGGCGATTACCTCATCTTTCAATACTTCTCTTGCCTTTTCCAAAGGAAACTCTTCGCGGGTTACTACGTTTTCTTCAACCCCGCCAAAATTCATTACTGCCATTTTCTTTCTTTGTTTTTTATTAAGTGTTTGTATATTTCTTATGGAGTTAGAGGAGTTAAGGGAGTTAAAGGAGTTAGAGCCAATACCCTTTGTTTGTATTATTGTTTGCTCCCTCAAAAAGCAATTGGCTTTAACTCCTAATGAAGCGAAGCGAAATGATAACTTCTTTAACTCCTTTAACTCCTACCTCCT
Source organism: uncultured Parabacteroides sp. (assembly GCA_900547435.1). GTDB lineage: Bacteria > Bacteroidota > Bacteroidia > Bacteroidales > Tannerellaceae > Parabacteroides. Next base: position 20,506 of record URGO01000038.1, on the reverse strand, counting down.
AAATAAATTCTACCTTACTCCGAACCACTACCTCCGTGTCGTTCTTCCGGACTTCAATGTCGTATTCATCCTCGCCTTTCTGCTCCCGATAGAAGTTCAAGCGATCTCCATAGTAGCTCTCTGCCACATACGCCATCTCGAATCGGCGGACTGATTTCTCGCGGAATTGCTCAAGCGGAAACAAGTCCAAGATATGTTCGATATACTTGATGCTGTTCACATGTCCGTTGATGTCTATATCGCTATATTTAGTCTGATATTCGGCAACCGGAGCATCGGTTGACACCTTGATTCGTCCCGGTTTTCCTATCGGACACTCCTTGTCGCAAATATAATCGGTGATGCATCCCCCGTGCAGGGTCAACAAATCGGCCGGCTTGCGCGTTTCCATGCTAATCATCGCCCATACCGAACGGGCATAGCCTATCGGTTTCCCCTCTTGATTCAATATAGCGAAGTTACGGTCGGTGAATAGCCTATACACATTCTCGACCCATGTCTGTATGCTGAATGCCTCATATTGCCGGGGCATTTCCTCCAGTTCGATTGCCAAACGGGAAAGCACCCACGTATAATGATTCTCGTTTAGTGTGGCTATGCCGAAATTACGCTCGGCCGCATGAAACCCTGCACAATTCAGCAGGTGATTCCCCAGCACGCTCATCGTCAGCTTTCCGGAGAAATCCACATGAAACGGTTCCGCCACAAACGAATAAGTCCCTATTTTGTTTTCTTTTTCCATTACATGTTATATTTGATGGTAGTTAGTAGTTGGTTTTCTTTGTTAAGGAGTTAAGGGGAGTTAGTGCTTCGCACCGGAGTTAAAGGAGTTAGAGCCGATACTCTTTGTTTATATTTTGATGATATCATCTAAAACTATTGGCTTTAACTCCTAATGAAGCAAAGCGGAATGATAACTTCTTTAACTCCTTTAACTCCTAACTTCTAACTACCTTCTCTTTCTGATACCTTTCCTCCCGATGCGCCAAGTATTCGTTCACCCGTTCGAAACAACTGGTTGATACAGCCACCCTTCCGGAACGGACAAACTGGAGCACGCAGTTCACGGATTGCAAATCCTGATATAACGAAGTGATCTCATCGCTCATGCCGACCATCTCTACAATCGAGAATATCGGGTTCACCTCTACGATATGCGCACTATACCGGCGGATAATCTTAGAAGCCTCCGGGTTGTTCTGCAATTCGGGTGTCGACACCTTATATAAAGCCACTTCACGCTGGAAAATTTCTTTATCCGTAAAGTAATGCGCCTGGATAACATCCATTTTCTTTTCGATTTGCCGGACCACCTTCTCGATAATATCCGGAGTAGTCCAGCATGTGATTGTATATTTATGCACGCCTTTTATGGAAGAGGCAGATACATTCAAGCTCTCAATGTTAATCTGCCGGCGTGTAAATACCGCGGTAATCTGATTCAAGATACCTGCAATATTTTCCGAATGAACGATAATTGTATATAATGTCTTGTCCATATTTCTACATTTAAAGGAGTTAAAGGAGTTAAAAGGAATTAGAGCTTCGCACAGGAGTTAGAGCCGATACTCTTTGTTTATATTTTGATGATATCATCTAAAGCTATTGGCTTTAACTCCTAATGAAGCGCAGCGGAATGATAACTACTATAACTCCTTTAACTTCTATTTATTTCAACATTCCAACAACATCTGATTGACCGAATAGCCCGGAGGCGTCATCGGGAGGACATTCCCTTCCTCTACCACACAAGCCTCTAACAGGAAAGGACCATCGGTGTTCAACATCTCCTGAATAGCATCATGCAGGTCGGCACGCTCTATGACCCGACGCGAAGGGATTCCGTAGGCGGTGGCTATCTGCATATAATCCGGATTCATCATCGGCGTAAACGAATAACGCCGGTTAAAGAACATGGCCTGCCATTGGCGTACATTGCCCAAATAATTATTGTTCAGTAAAATAATCTTTACCGGAGCTTTTTGTTCCATGACGGTACCCAACTCCTGCATCGTCATCTGCAAACCGCCATCTCCCATAAAGACACACACAGTCCGATCCGGGCGTCCGAAGGTGGCGCCAATAGCCGCCGGAAGGCCGAAGCCCATCGTTCCCATACCACCGGAAGTAATGATACTCCGCTCACGGGAGAACTTGAAATACCGGCACGCCATCATCTGATTCTGACCTACGTCGGTCACCAGCACCGCATCATTGTGGGTCGCCTCGCTCACGGCATGAACTACCTCGCCCATGTTCAGAGGACCTTCGGTGGGGAATACCTCTTTCCGGATGACCTGCTCGTATTCCGTATCTTCATACGAATGGAAACTATCAATCCATTCCGTATGCTTGTTTTTTTGAATCAACTCGGTCAATAGGGCCAATGTCTTCTTGCAATTACCCAATACGGGGACATCCACCGGCACGTTCTTGCCTATCTCTGAAGGGTCAACATCCAGATGAATGACTTTCGCTTGCTTGGCATAGGTTTCCAGTTTGCCGGTTACCCGGTCATCAAATCGCATTCCTACAGCAATCAGCACATCACATTCATTGGTTTTCACATTCGGACCTAAATTTCCGTGCATCCCCAACATACCTTTATTCAATGGGTGATCTGAAGGCAAAGCAGAAAGTCCCAGCAAAGTACATCCGCAAGGCAAATCCGCCTTCTCGATGAAAGACTTCAACTCCTCTTGCGCGTTGCCCAATTCTACCCCTTGTCCCACCAGGACAAAAGGTTTCTTCGATTCGTTAATCAATGCTACGGCATCACCAATCGCTTTGCGGTCTATCTCCGGGTCGGGGTCATAACTGCGGATAAAATCGACCGTTACCGGTTCATATTCCGTCTGGTCGACCTGCGCGTTCTTGGTAAAATCCAGCACAACAGGCCCCGGACGTCCACTCCGTGCGATATAAAAGGCACGCGAAACGGCCCATGCTACATCTTCCGCCCGGCGAATCTGATAACTCCATTTGGTAATAGGTTGCGTAACGCCTACCAAATCCACCTCCTGAAAGGCATCTGTACCTAAGAATCCCGCTCCAACCTGACCGGCTATCACCACAATTGGCGTACTATCTATCATGGCATCGGCTATTCCGGTAATGGTGTTTGTTGCACCCGGGCCACTTGTCACCAAGCATACACCAACTTTTCCGGATACGCGGGCAAAACCTTGTGCCGCATGAGCGGCTCCCTGTTCGTGACGCACCAAGATATGATTCAATCGGTCTCGATGATCATACAAGGCATCGAATACCGGCATGATAGCTCCTCCCGGATATCCGAATATCGTCTCAACGCCTTCATATTCCAAAGAGCGCATCAACGCTTCTGAACCTGTAATTATATCTTTATTTGTTTCCATAATCTGTTTCTTTTTAAGTTGACAAGTAAACAAGGCTTCAGTTGATAAGGCTTATACCTTGCTCCCTTGTCCCCTAAACTATCCTAACTCCTCCTTTATCGGCCGATGATACCATTTTACTATATGCCTTCAGAGCCTTTGAAACTTCACGTTGACGGAATGGAGGAGTGAATGCTTGTGTTCCACGCGCCTCTTCCTCTTGACGACGCTTGGCCAGCTCTTCCTCCGAGAGGCGTACATTCAGTGTCCGGTTCGGGATATCGATTTCAATGATATCGCCATCCTTCACCAATCCGATATTACCTCCGGCCGCGGCCTCCGGAGAGATATGTCCGATGGAAAGCCCGGATGTACCTCCGCTGAAACGTCCATCGGTAATCAGCGCGCACTCTTTTCCTAAATGCCGGCTCTTGATATATGAGGTAGGATAAAGCATCTCCTGCATACCCGGACCTCCTTTGGGTCCTTCATAGATAATCACAACGACATCACCCGATTGTACTTTTCCGCCTAAGATTCCCTCACATGCCGCCTCTTGCGAATCGAATACCTTCGCCGGACCGGCAAATTTCCAAATGCTTTCATCCACACCGGCGGTTTTGACCACACATCCGTCTTGCGCGATATTTCCTTTCAATACCGCCAACCCGCCATCCTTCGAATAGGCATGGGCGACATCGCGGATGCACCCTTCGGCACGGTCGGTATCTAATTCCTTATAATAGTTTTCTTGTGCGCCCATTTGGATGCAGAACCGATTCCCCGGAGCACTCTTGTAAATCTTCAAGGCTTCTTCAGAAACATCCGGAGAGGTAATAGCATATTGCTCTACGGCTTCTGCCAAGCTCTTTCCATCTACCCGTTTCACGGATCCGTCCACCAATCCGGCTTTCAATAATTCATGCATAATGGAAAGGATTCCTCCCGCGCGGTTTACATCCTGCACATGATAGACCGGTGTATTCGGGGCGACTTTGCACAGGCAAGGAATCTTTCGGGAGAGCATATCAATATCATCCATCGTAAAGTCGGCTTCGGCTTCATGGGCTACCGCCAAAAGATGAAGTACCGTATTGGTCGATCCCCCCATCGCTATGTCCAATGACATCGCATTCAGGAACGCCTGACGGGTGGCAATCGAGCGGGGAAGTACCGAATCATCTCCGTCCCGGTAATATTTATACGCATTCTCGACAATCAATTTGGCCGCATCCTTGAATAGTTGCACCCGATTGGCATGAGTAGCTACAATCGTACCATTTCCCGGAAGCGCCAAGCCGATGGCTTCGTTGAGGCAATTCATTGAGTTGGCCGTAAACATACCCGAACAACACCCGCATCCCGGGCAGGCATGGCGTTCCACCTCGGCTATAACGTCATCACTGACGGAGGTATCGGCGGCTTCAATCATGGCATCAATCAGATCCAGATGCCGACCGTTCCATTCGCCTGCCTCCATCGGTCCTCCCGAAACAAATACCGTCGGGATATTCAAGCGCATAGCCGCCATCAGCATTCCGGGCGTGATTTTATCGCAATTGCTGATACACACCATCGCATCCGCCTTGTGGGCATTCACCATATATTCTACGCTATCCGCAATGATGTCGCGCGAAGGTAAGGAATAAAGCATCCCGTCGTGCCCCATGGCAATACCGTCGTCAATGGCTATCGTATTGAACTCTGCGGCAAAACATCCCAGTTTCTCAATTTCCGCCTTGACCAACTGACCGGCTTCATGTAAATGCACATGCCCCGGTACAAATTGGGTAAAGGAATTGACAATCGCGATAATCGGTTTGCCAAACTGTTCTTTTTTCATTCCATTTGCACACCATAATGCGCGTGCGCCCGCCATTCTACGGCCCTCTGTGCTAAATGAGCTTCTTAACGGATTCTTCATATTCCTTTGTTCTCCTATTTGTTTTTCCGGTGTCGAACCCTCTTTAAAAGAAAAAGCCTTTCCCCATCGGAGAAAGGCTGTAAGAAATATCTTTAAAGATTTACCGCGTCCCGCATACCTTTCTCCTTACCGGCTACCGATTAGCAAGTTCACGACGAGAATAATATGCAATGCGTTGTTCAACATCTTTTTTGTTTTTACTTTTTTTGTTTCGACTTTGCAAATGTAGGATAATAATTGATACAAACAAAGAATTTAAAAGAAAAATATTCTATTTTCTTTCAATTATCAATCTAAACCCTATTTTCGTCTTGCATTTTAACAGATGGCATTTTATTTCTTAAATACCAGATAAACCGCGGCAACAAGGAAAAGAAACGCTAAAGCGTGGTTCCATTTCAGGCTCTCGCCTTTGAATGCCAACGTACTGAATACAACAAAAACTACCAAAGTGATAACCTCTTGGATAACCTTCAACTGAATCAGGCTGAAAGGGCCTCCGTTATCCCGGAATCCGATGCGGTTGGCCGGCACCTGAAAGCAATATTCAAAGAAGGCCAATATCCAACTGAACAAAATAACGCCAATAAGTGGCAAGTGTTCAAACCAACTGAATTGTTGCCGCATTTTTAAGTGTCCATACCAAGCACACGTCATGAAGATGTTGGACACGATTAACATTAAAATCGTATAAACTCCTTGCATTTTATTTTTTCTTTTTAGGTAAATAATCCCATTGAATATTCGTCATACTGCCCCACAAGCTATGACGCGCATCCGGATTGATGGATTCCAAACGTGCCAGAAGTTCTTTCATTTCTTTCCGGCTCGAACCCGACTCATACGGACATCGTTTGTCTTGTGGCTTATATCTCCGCCATTCCGCAAGGGTGGCAAGCTCTTTCTCGCTTACCAGACAGAGCGGACGGATGATTTCCATTGCAAATTTATTCATCGAGAGTTTCGGAGGCATGGTCCCGAATGCACCTTGATGCGTCAGGTTCATCAGTAAGGTCTCCAAAATATCGTCCTGATGGTGTCCCAGCGCAATCTTGTTGCATTGCATCTCTTTAGCTATTTCAAATAACGCCTTCCGGCGCGTCCAGGAGCAAAGGAAACAGGGCGACTTGCGTTTGTCGGTCGAAGCGTCAAAACTCATCTCCCGCGCAATAAGCGGAATCTGGTATTCCTCCGCACAAGCACGCAGGTAATCCAAGTCCGAAGTATAAGGGATATTGCTCATCACAATATGGGCGGCCAACACGTGAAACTTGGGGCGGAAAATACGCGAGCGCCTCCCCAAAAGTTCCATTAACGCCAACGAATCTTTTCCTCCGGAGAGTCCGACCAATATCCTGTCACCATCCGAAATCAACTCGTAATCCCGAATAGCTTTCCGGACCTTCTCTTCCACCTTGCGGAATAATAACTCCTCTTCTGTCAATCTTGCCATACCTTTTCAAAAAACGGCGCAAAGATACGAATTTTGTTTCAAATAAGATAACAATATCAGTGTTAGGCTTTTAAGGAAAGTCCTATTTGCCTCTGAAAACATAGGCATGAACGTCGGCAAACGTAGGCATAAACGCCGACGAAGGTAGGCATGAACGGACGGAAAGATAGGCATCTTTTTGCCAATTGAATATTTCTTTTTATCTTTGGGGAAAATTATATAAAGAATAAAATCAGATGAGAACGTGGATTACAAGAGTGCTTTATTCGTTCGGTGTCGGTGTTTTGTGCACTCAATTGCAGGCTCAGACGCTGAATGAGGCCAAGAAACTCTATAACGAAGGCCAATATGCCGAAGCCAAACCCGTATTCGAGAAGCTGGTCAAGCAATCGCCCAGCAATTCCTCTTATAATCTATGGTATGGCGCGTGCTGCTTTGAGACGGGCGAAATGGATAAAGCCGAGAAATATCTGTCTTTCGCCGTAAAGCGCAGGCAAATAGAGGCCTTCCGGTATATGGGCGAACTGAATTACCGGAAATACCGTTTTGAAGATGCCGTGGATATGTACGAGCAATACAACTAATTCCTGGAGCAAAAAAAGCGGGACACCGAGCAGGCCGAACTTCGCCTGGACTTATTGGAAGATGCGCTGCGCATGATGGAGCGTGTGGAGAATGTGCAGATTATCGATAGTATCATTGTTGACAAAGAAAACTTCCTTTCGGCTTATACGTTAAGCGAAGAGATGGGACAGCTTTCTACCTATGCCGACTTTTTTCAAGAGCCGAGCGTGCTTTCCAACGTATTTATGAATCAGAAAGGCGATAAGATTCATTATGCGAGACCGGTCGAAGGGCAATATGAATTGTTTACCAAATCGCGTTTGATGGAAGATTGGGCCGATGAAAAGCAATTGACTCTAAATAGTGATTTGCCGGGAGACAATAATTATCCGTTCGTCATGCCCGATGGCGTAACACTTTATTTTGCTTCCAAAGGGAATAATTCGTTAGGCGGATATGACCTGTTTGTGACGCGCTACAACATGAATACAGATACCTATTTGGCTCCGGAACAATTAGGTATGCCTTTCAATTCGCCTTACAATGACTATATGATGATTTATGACGAAGTAAAAGGTTTGGGATGGTTCGTGTCAGACCGGTTCCAGCCCGAAGGACAAGCCTGCGTCTATCTGTTCATTCCGAATCCGGAACATAATCGGGTAGAAACGGAAGATATAGAGGTGAAACGCGCACGTGCGTCCATCCGTTCTATTCGGGATAGTTGGGAGGAAGGAGCCAATTATGCGAAACTTATCCAACTGGCTCATCAGGAAATTCCTTACGGAAAGCCGAAAATCGAGAAGGATTTTGAGTTTGTAATACAAAATAATAAGGTGTATTATACTTGGGATGACATCAAATCGTCGGAAGCTAAAACACTGTATCGGAAAGTGATTTCGACCCAAAAAGAAATTCAGACTTTGGAAAAGAAACTGGATGCTTTGCGCATGGATTATACCTTGGCGGCAAGCCCGGACCGTAAGGAACAATTGGGTGAAACTATCCTGAGTTCCGAAGAGCGACTGAACAATCTTTTGCCGCAGGTTGCTGAATTAGAGAAACAGGCACGTAATGCCGAAGTAAAATATATCCGTTCTAAACGATAAAATATATGATTTCCACATTAATCATACTTGCAGTTCTTATGCTGGCCGCCATTATTTTAGGATTGGCGGAAATATTCTTCTTCCCCGGAATTACCTTGGCCGGGATAGGAGGTATCTTATGTGCCGGGGGCGGACTTTATTACGCGTATAGCCTAAGCAGTACGGTGGGGAATTGGACTCTGTTTCTTTCCGCCCTGCTCTTCATCTGCGGATTTTTATGGTTCCTGCGTTCACGCTCATTCAATAAGATGGCTCTCCATACCGATGTAGACTCTCGCTTGCAATCTACACAGGATTTAGGCATCCAGCCGGGTGATCAGGGAATATCCATGTCCAGGTTGGCTCCGATAGGTAAAGCCCGCTTCGGAAACACTATCGTGGAAGCGAAATCGGAAACCGGATTTATCGATGAAAATACACCGATAGCTGTAGTCCGTGTAGAAGGATATAATGTGATTGTAGAGAAAATTAGTAATACCGATAAAAATAAAACATTATGATGGACACTGCATTTTCAACATTTCCATTCATTGTGGCGGGCGCAATCGTCCTGCTGCTCATCATCTTTTTCTATTATGTGCCGTTTCTGCTTTGGATATCGGCAAAAGTCTCAGGTGTAAACATCTCGTTACTCCAATTATTCCTGATGCGTATCCGTAAGGTTCCGCCTTACATCATCACCCAAGCCATGATTGAAGCGCACAAGGCCGGATTGAAAACCTAGACCCGGGATGAATTGGAGGCGCATTATCTGGCAGGAGGACATGTCGAAAAAGTAGTTCATGCTTTGGTGTCGGCTTCAAAAGCCAATATCGAGCTTACCTTCCAGATGGCAACGGCTATCGACCTTGCCGGACGCGATGTGTTTGAGGCCGTACAAATGTCGGTTAATCCGAAAGTAATCAATACGCCTCCGGTAACCGCTGTAGCCAAAGATGGTATTCAGCTTATCGCCAAAGCCCGTGTTACGGTACGTGCCAACATCAAGCAATTGGTCGGAGGTGCAGGTGAAGAAACCGTATTGGCGCGTGTGGGCGAAGGAATCGTATCGTCTATCGGTTCATCCGAATCGCATAAGTCGGTATTGGAAAATCCGGACTCCATCTCTAAACTGGTTCTTCGCAAAGGATTGGATGCCGGAACCGCATTCGAGATTCTTTCTATTGATATTGCCGATATTGATATAGGTAAGAATATCGGAGCTTACTTGTTGATGGACCAGGCTCAGGCCGACAAGAATATCGCGCAAGCTAAAGCCGAAGAGCGCCGTGCCATGGCTGTAGCCTTGGAGCAGGAGATGAAGGCTAAAGCGCAGGAAGCCCGTGCCAAAGTTATCGAGGCCGAAGCAGAAGTGCCTAAAGCTATGGCAGATGCTTTCCGGTCCGGCAATTTGGGTGTAATGGATTATTACCGGATGAAGAATATCGAGGCGGATACAACCATGCGTGAAGCTATCGCAAAACCGACTTCGGCTTCTCCTTCCAACAAACCGTTAAAAGAATAGACGTTATGAAAGTCATCCCTGCATCCGAACTGATTATCAACGCTGATGGTAGCGTGTTTCATTTGCATCTGAAGCCGGAGCAATTGGCCGATCGTGTGATCTTGGTGGGTGACCCGTCTCGTGTGACGATGGTTGCTTCCTTCTTCGACACCCGGGAATGCGAAGTCTCTAACCGGGAGTTCCATACCGTTACCGGGACCTATAAAGGAAAACGCATAACGGTGGTCTCGCATGGCATCGGTACGGATAATATTGATATTGTCATTACAGAACTGGATGCATTGGCGAACATCGATTTCAATACCCGTGAAATAAAACCTAAACCTCGCCAACTTACTTTGGTTCGTGTCGGGACAAGCGGAGGATTGCAACCATTTACCCCGGTGGGAACGTATGTAGCGGCGGTAAAATCTATCGGCTTTGATGGGGTTCTCTATTTCTATGGCGAAAATGAAAAGGTACGCGACACGGAGTTTGAAACCGAATTGATGAAGCAATTGGACTGGAAAATCCCACAAGTGAAGCCCTATGTGGTTACGGCTGACCCCACGTTGGTTCAACAAATCGCACAAGATGATATTGTGCATGGGGTGACGATAGCCGCCAACGGATTTTATGGTCCGCAGGGGCGGGAGTTGCGCTTGCCGTTGGCTGATCCGGAATTGAACCACAAAGTCGAAGCATTTGCCTGGAAGGATTACCAGATAACTAACTTCGAGATGGAAAGCTCCTCATTAGCCGGACTGGCGGCATTGATGGGGCACCGGGCGATGACGGTTTGTTGCATTATAGCGGGGCGTGTGGCTGAAAACATGAATACAGAATACAAGGATTCTGTACGAGGATTAATCGAAAAGGTCCTGGACAGAATCTGATTAAGGGATGCAAGTGAACACACAAAGCCGGATAGAACAGGAAAAAGAGGTGGTAAAGCTCATGATTGAGCTTTATTGCCGGAAAAAAGAGAACAACAAGGAGCTGTGCGAAGAGTGCCGCTCCTTGTTGGCGTATGCCTGCGAACGTTTGGATAGATGCAAATTCGGTGAGCAAAAAAGCTCTTGCCAGCATTGCCCTATCCATTGCTACAAACGGGATATGCGTGATAGAATGCGTAAAGTTATGCGATTCAGTGGTCCGCGTATGTTACTTTATCATCCTTTAGAAGCAATCCGACATTGGGTAAAACGTTAAAATAAGGCAATATGATAAAGGAAATACTGGCAATATTTGTGGGCGGAGGCGTGGGAAGCCTTTTGCGTTATCTGGTGCAAATGGTATTGCACGAGCGGATCCGGCCGTATGATTTCCCGTGGGCGACACTGAGCGTGAACCTTGTAGGAAGCTTCTTGATTGGGTTGTTTTATGCGTGGTCTGCCCGATGGCATTTATCCGTCGAGGTGCGCCTTTTGCTTACCACGGGATTATGCGGAGGCTTTACCACCTTCTCGACCTTTAGTCACGATTGTCTTCAAATGGTGCGACAAGGTTATTACCTTCCTTTCCTGCTTTATGCTTTCCTTAGCCTGACATTCGGACTTTTAGCTGTATGGGGCGGTACGCTTTGCGGGAAAAACTGAAAGAAGCATTTGATTGAAGAAAGAAATAAGGATTGAACATAAAAGATAGATCGAATGATAATTGGAGATGATAACATTTGATGAAATAGAGAAACTGATAGCCAAGGATGAAACTCGGACTTTGGAACTGAAGAAAACAACAGGTGAACTCTATAAGGGTATGGAGACAGCTTGTGCGTTTCTGAATTCCGATGGTGGTTGGTTGATGTTTGGCATTGCTCCATCTTTGAAAATTGTTGGACAAAATGTTACTGATAATACAAGGCAGGAGGTAGCAAATGCTATCCGTAAGATTGAACCGGCAATAGATGTTGAAGTGGAATATGTAGAGTTACCCGATAAACCGGATAATTATGTCATTGCCATCTACTTCGACTCCAATAATTTCAAGAATGGGCCGTATTCGTTTGATGGTAGAGCTTTCTATAAAGTAGAAAGTACAACAGCATTGATACCAAGACAGATGTATGAGGAACGTCTGAGAATCAGCAATCCTCAGCGATTCAGTTGGGAAAATACGCCCAATTCCGAAATAACCGTTGATGATATTGATACAGAACTCTTATATCAGACACTGCATGACGGAATAGGATCAAGGCGAATTCATGCTTCGGCAATGACATTGCAAGACCCAATGAAGATTATGCTTAAACTCGGAGTGGCAAGAAAGGATGGTATGATATTGAATGCCGCGAATGTATTGTTCGGTAAAGAGCCTTCTTTATTTCACCCTCAGTGTAAAATCCGTTTGGCTCGTTTTGAAGGAACGGACAAAAGAGCATTTCGTGACCAAACGGTTTGTGAAGGAAATTTGTTTGAGCAATACGATGCTGTGATGGATTTCTGTTTGAAGCATTTGAATCTATCTGGCAGAATGGATAGTAAATTTAGACAAGATACACTTACCGTACCTTATGAAGCTATAAAAGAAGCTGCAATCAATATGTTATGTCACCGTTCCTGGAATGCTGAAAATACAACTCCAAGTTTGGCGATTTATGATGACCGCATTGTATTCCAGAATCCGGGAGCATTCCCTCTGGGTATGACATGGCAGGACTTTGTGAATGACCATATTGGTTCTTTGCCAGCCAATATTCTATCGGCGTGGCATGATGGAAGCTTGGGGACGAGGTATAGGTCTTATTATGGAAAGCTGTAGAGAACAGGAACTTCCTGTGCCGGAAACAAAAGTTGTTCCGCCATTTGTAAATCTCACAATATGGTTTAAGCACTCACTGACTTGGGGTGTGAAAACATCTACACCCCAAATGGAAGATTCTTACACTCCAAGTCACACCCCAAGTGATGATGATTTCACCTTAAGTCATAACGAAATACATAATCAGTCGAATATCATTACACCCCAAGATAAGGTGTTTGAATTTTGTAAATCACCGAAGAGTATCGTTGAAATAGCTAAAATGCTTGGAGTGAACGATAGAAGATGGGTGCGTAAGAAATATATTGCTCCGTTTATAGGCACAAAGCTTCAGATGACTATTCCAGATAAACCAAATAGTCAGAATCAGAAATATGTCAGTATTGGAAAGTGATATCAAAAGTAGCCAATATCTTTGTCCTATCAAGTATTTTTGGCTACTTTTGCACAAGAGTTATTAGACAGACTCACTAAAGATCTATTCTTCAAATGGTTATACCAAACTTTTGAAAATCTGAAATATGAACTTAAGAACATAATATATTTATGGTAAGTTTTCTTCAAGTAGACGGACTGACGAAGAGTTTCGGAGATTTGATGCTCTTCGAGGATATCACTTTTGGCGTGGCGCAAGGGCAAAAGATTGGCCTGATTGCCAAGAATGGAAGCGGGAAGACGACGCTACTGAACATCATCGCGGGAAAGGAGGATTACGATAGCGGCTCGGTGGTGTTCCGCAATGATTTGCGTGTGGGCTATTTGGAGCAATCGCCTACCTATCCGGCCGGATTGAGCGTCTTGCAGGCTTGCTTCTATTCGCAAAACGAGACGGTGCGTCTGCTGGCGGAATATGAACAGGCGTTGATGGACAACGATACGGACAAACTGAATGCCTTGCTGGAGCAGATGGACGGTCTCAAGGCTTGGGATTACGAGCAACGCGCCAAGCAAATCCTCGGCCAGCTGAAAATCCATAACTTCGATCAGAAGGTAGAGAGCCTTTCGGGCGGACAATTGAAGCGCGTGGCGTTGGCGAATGTCCTTATTACCGAACCGGAATTGATTATCCTCGACGAGCCGACCAACCACCTGGATTTGGAAATGACCGAATGGCTGGAGGATTACTTGAGCCGTTCGACTATCAGCATCCTCATGGTCACGCACGACCGTTATTTCCTCGACCGCGTCTGTTCGGAGATTATCGAAATCGACCGCAAGCAACTCTATCAATATAAAGGTAATTACAGTTATTACTTGGAGAAACGCCAGGAACGCATTGACGCGCAAAATGCCGAAGTGGAACGCGCCAATAACCTCCTCCGTAAGGAATTGGATTGGATGCGCCGCCAGCCTCAAGCCCGTGGTACGAAGGCGAAATACCGCATCGACGCCTTTTATGAATTGGAAAAGAAAGCTAAGCAAACGCGCGAGCAGGGCAAGGTAAACCTCGATGTGAAGGCGTCCTACATCGGTTCGAAGATATTCGAGGCGAAGGATGTCACCAAGAGCTTCGGCGATTTGAAGATAACCGACCATTTCAACTATACGTTCGCCCGCTATGAGAAGATGGGCATCGTGGGCAATAACGGCACAGGCAAATCTACTTTTATCAAGATGTTGATGGGCGAAGTAGCGCCGGATAGCGGGCATTTCGACGTGGGCGAGACGGTCCGCTTCGGTTATTATAGCCAGGAGGGATTGCAATTCGACGAGCAGATGAAGGTTATCGATGTGGTGCAGAAGATTGCCGAATACATCGACCTCGGAGATGGGCGGAAGTTGGGCGTGTCACAATTCCTGAATTACTTCCTCTTCACGCCCGATAAGCAGCACAATTACGTCTATAAGCTGAGTGGCGGAGAGAAGCGGCGGCTCTACCTCTGCACCGTCCTCATGCGCAATCCGAACTTCCTTGTATTGGACGAGCCTACCAACGACCTCGATATCATCACCCTCAACGTATTGGAAGAGTATTTGCGGAGCTTCAAAGGATGCCTCATCGTGGTTTCGCACGACCGTTACTTCATGGATAAAGTCGTAGACCACCTCTTGGTGTTCCATGGGAATGCGGATATCCAAGATTTCCCCGGCAATTACACCCAATACCGCGCCTGGAAAGAGGAACAAGACGCCCGGAAGAAGCAGGAAGAGGCCGCCTTGCAAGCCAAAAAGGATCCGACGCCCGAAAAGCCTCGCCGGCAAGAGACGGAGACGAAACGCCGCCTCACCTTCAAAGAACGAAAGGAATTCGAAGCGTTGGATGCGGAGATTCCTCAGCTGGAAGCCGAGAAAGCAGAATTGGAACAGGCCATGAGCAGCGGCACGCTAAGCACCGATGAACTCCTGAGTAAGTCCCAACGCATCACGCAATTGCTGGAAGAATTGGACGAGAAAACCATGCGTTGGCTCGAACTTAGCGAATATGTATAAAATAGGCTTCAGAGACAAGTAAACAAGGCTTTAGAGACAAGCGGATAAAGCTTCAGGTAATAGCCTTGTCAACTTTTAGCCTTGTTAACTTGTCCCCTTGTTCCCTCGTCAACTTAAAAACTTATAAACTCAAAACAATATGGACCCGACAACAAAAAGACCTCCTTTATGGAACCGCAACTTTATCCAGTGTTGCATTTCCTATTTCTTGATGAATATCGCTTACTATGTGCAGGTTCCCACCATGCCGCTTTACTTGTCGGAAGAATTGGGTATAGATAATTCGCAGGTTGGATTGGTACTTTCCAGCTACACCATCGGCGTGCTTTGCATGAGGCCCTTCTCCGGCTATTTGGTGGATTGCTTCTCGCGGAAATACCTGTACATATTCGCCTTCGCGATGTTCTCGCTGTTCTTTGTAGGATATTTCTGGGCGACTACTGTCTTGCTGCTTATACTGATCCGTCTGTTTCAAGGGACATTCATGGGACTGACCTCCGTATCGGGAAACACCATCACGATTGATGTGATTCCCTCCGCACGCCGTGGGGAAGGTATGGGATTTTACGGGCTGGCTATCAATATCGCCATGTCTTTGGCTCCGCTGATTGCCGTGGCGACCTATGCCAAACAAGGATTCAACGCCGTGGTGTGGAGCAGTCTTGCTTTCTCGGCGTTAGGTATCTTTTCTGTCCTCTTCATCCGTTATCCGAGGCGGGAGAAAGTAAAGCGTCCGCCGCTTTCCTTAGACCGGTTCATCCTGCTGAAAGCTATTCCGGCGGCTATCACCTATATGTTTGTAGCTGTGGCTTACGGTATGCTGCTTTCGTTTGTCGTGCTCTACGGCAAGGAAATCGGTGTTGCCAACGCCGGATATTTCTTTATCTATATGGCTGTGGGCGTAGGGCTTTCGCGCTTGGTTTCAGGTAGGTTGATTGATGGCGGGAAGATTCACCAGGTGGCAATCTGCGCCATGTCCTGTTTGATTGTGATGATTGCCGTCTTCGCTACCGTACATAATGCCTATGTGTTTTTTGCCTCGGCATTTGTCATCGGTGTAGGCTTCGGCATCGGTGTGCCAGCATTCCAATGCCTGTTCGTCAATGTGGTGCCGCACAGCCAGCGCGGAACGGCCATGGGGACCTACTTCACGGCATACGACCTGGGTATCGGTATCGGGATGCTGACCGCAGGATTTATCTCCTCGCGTTGGGGATTGTCGGCCGCTTATCTGACGGGATCATTCAGTTGCCTGTGTGCGTTGATTACTTATCTGATATGGACAAAATCCTCTTACGAGCGGCATAAGATGTTGGTATAGTTGACGAGGGGACAAGATAACGAGTTGACAAGATGACAAGGAAACAAAGCTTATTCCTTGTTTCCTGAAGCCTTGTTAACTTGTCCCCTCGTCAACTATATATTAATATTACAAAATGATTACATCACTCGTATTTTAAAAGCAAAAAGACGTGTAAGAATGAAATAAATATCAAAATGTGAGGAAATAGGGTTGATATAAGTCAAAACCGCAATGTCTTTTACATTTATTAAGCCGTCTGTCCATTTTGTGCCGACAAACATACATTACATTTGCACTTGAAAAATCAAAGATACCGCCGAGAAAGCCGGTATTACATTTTGGGTTACATTTTTAATTGGTTGTTTAGGTTTAATAGTTAAAAGGTTATTGTATTATGAAACGTTTAGGTTTATCTGTTGCAGTTCTCTTGATGAGCGCAACTTTGGCTTTTGCAGGAAACAAGGAAAAGGCACCGTTTACGGTCAGCATGTATCAATTGAGTAGCTACCTGCAATTGACGTCAGCACAGGTGGATGAGGTAGAAAACATCAACGAATATTTCCAGCAGATGCAACGCGCCAGCCTGCGTGCGGACGAAGACCAGAAGGAGGCTAAGATGCAAAAAGCGATTTACAGCAATCTGAAACTGATGAAGCGAGTGTTGGACGCTGACCAGTACCGCAAGTATGTCGCTCTGCTCAATGTGACGAACAACAACAATCGTCTGAGAGCAATTGAGGCTGCTCCGGACTCTTATTTGGCTGAAAACAAGTAAGGCAAAAATAGAAATTCCGATTCATAGAGAGAAAGGACCGCTCTTACCGCAAGGCAGGAGCGGTTTTTCTTTTTACCATAAGAAAATAATTCCCTACCTTTGGCGCAAACAAAAACAGGACAAGACTACATGATTTCAGCGAATCCACATACTCCGTCATTGCTCCTTGCGGCCATAGTTAAAGCCGTAAGTGTGCAATCAGTATGGGGTGTAAATTGCTGATATTCAATAGTAAAGAAATAATAAGAAACACGGAAAGCTCGTGCGTAATGTCGATAACCGGCAGAACGCACGGGCTTTTTTGCGTCACGCTGGATTTGCAATCATGAGTGGTTGGAAGGAAAGGATTTTCCGATAGGAAATGGGCATTCAACAAGGCGAAATGATAGCAGATCCAGCGGAACTACTCTGCCTCAAATATCCGAAGCGCGAAACCTATCCCTTTTAGATTCTCTATTTTCAAGAGGGCATCCTTGCTTAGTTTTTTTCGTAAAGAACAGATGCAGTTGTTGAGGCTATCTTCTGCCGAGTTGTTTTTCCATATTCTTTGCAGAAGGTCATTTTTATTGATCACTTGATTTTTATATTCCAATAACAGGCACAATAATTGAAATTCTTTTGGTTTTAGTTTTTCTCTTTCTTGGCTTGGGCAGAATAGTAATGTATGTGTCTTTACATCTAAATAATAATTTCCTAATGTATAGCATATATTTTGCATTTTTTTATGTCCATCAGAAACCCATCGTTGGATAAGTGCCAATATTTCCTGAATCTGATACGGCTTTTTGATATAATAATCCGCTCCTGCCGAGAGACATGCGCTTACTTCTTCACCCTCAGTGTGTGAAGTGGCGACAAATATTTTAATCATCGGGAATTCGGCTTTCAACCATGGAATAGTTTCCCGGCTGTTTTGATTACCTACTTCCAAATCTAATAAAACCAAATCCGGTTGGAAAGAAATAACATCCGGACGTAAGCTGCTTAAAGAAGTACTGAATATAACTTCCATTCCGGCTTCTTCTAATCCTTGTGTAATCAAAGAGCCTAATAGTATATCGTCTTCTATAAATAAGATTTTCTTTCCCATATTATTTTACTTTTCCTAATTCAATGTAGAATACGGAACCTTCCCCTTCTTTGCTTCGGAAAGAGAATTTTCCTTTTAATTCTTTGCAAAGTAGCATAACGCTGCTTAGCCCGATTCCTAAACCTTGCCGGTTAGGTTTATTTTTATTTTCTACACGATAAAACTGTTCTCCTAAACGTTTTTGAGCTTTCTTAGGAATGCCCCAGCCGGTATCTTGGATAGCTATCTGAATATTATCATGTATTTGTTTTAATGTAACCGTTATTCGTACGCCATCATCCGAATATTTCAGCGCATTATCTAATAGGTTGCGCAGACAGCGTTCTACACGGACAGCATCTGTCTGGAAATATTGAATCTGTTCTGGATTTCGTAATTCAAAGGAATAAGATTTTTGTGGATAATTCGTTTTAACTTCTTGTTCAATTAGTCGAATGGTTTCAGGCAAATCTACTTCGGATATGTTCAGGTGTTTCTGTTCTTTCAGTACACGTAGCATAGACTCGATAGTTGCCACTAATTTTTGTATCTGCATTTTGCTTTGCGCAATAAAATCGAGTAGCATTTTATCTTTCGTGTGCGGTTCTAAATAATCTAAAATAGCAAAAACATGGTTTAAGGGAGTTTTCAGGTCATGAATCGCTGAATGAACTGTTTTTTCGCGTTCTTTTAATTCGCGTTGGGCACGTCGCAAGACAGCAAATTGGTAGTACATACAGTAAACCAACAGAATCGCCATTAGAACAGAAGTTATCCAAATAAAGGCCATTTGCTGCAATACGGTAGTAGGTGGAATTTGTATTTTCCCTTGAACAAACATTTGTCCTTTCGTTCCAATTGGCTTCATTTCCGTCTCTGAATAAGATAAAAATGGATAGGTTTCGTTAGAGCCTACAGTTTCTTTTACTTTTTTATCCGCATCATATAAATATAAGATATAGCGAATTTGCGAAAGCCCAGCTTCTGCCAAATTGGATTGGAAAAGACTGTCTAAGGTGTGCATCCGAATATCCAATCCCATTTCCATAAGACCATCTTGTACAATTTGAGTAAATATTTCAGCATAGGTTCTTCCAATATGTTGTTGTTGGGCATCTTTTAAAGAAATGGTATCTACTCCTCTTTCTTTTTTCATTTCTTCTATGCTCGGAGGGGTATCAACTCTCTTATAAGCCATGTAGGGCTTTTCTTTAGGATTACCTAATCTGCGCGTGCTCATTTCTCTCTGAAGAGCAAGAGTTAACATTTCATCTATCGAATCTGTGATTTTTCTTGTTTCTGCATTGTAAGACGTTATAATCCAAACAGATTGTAACACGAATAGTGCTACAAGCCCCACTATAAATATGCATGTTGCTCTCTTCATTCCGCTATCTTTTGGCACAAAAATAGTGATTTCTATTAAATATTAGGATTTTGTGAGAATAAAATGAGAATTTTATTATGTAACCCTTTTGAAAATTGCTATTACTTTGCAGTGTAACTAAAAATAAGAAAATTATGATAGATGAAAAAGATGTAGAGGTAATACCTCAAGAAGAAATGGAATCCCTGAAAGGGGGGTATTGGGTCTATATTGAAGAATATGACGAATATATTTGGCTTCCGGATGTCCGATAATATATCCATGTAAAGAAGATAATTGTGCACAATGAAAAGTTCTTTCCGGAATTTATAACAGCCGGACGATTCCGGATAGGACTTGAAATTTAGTAGAAAGTCTGGCTCTAAAAGTTTTATCATATTTTTAGTTGGATTTAGATGATAAAATTAGAATTAAGAAATCCGATGTAGGAGCGAGTGTTCCCCATCTGAAATGAATAATGGTTGGAATAATTAATAACATATAGAAACAAAATAGTATCATGAAATTTGTAAAATTGAGCGTTTTCGCATTGTTGTTATTAAGTGTTGCATGTACAAATGATTTGAATGATAGTGATTCATTAGTTAATCAACAAGAACATGTAGATTCTCAGTACAAGGCAATTTTTTTCTACGGAGAAATTTGAGTGTTATGAATTGCTTATTACAAAAACAGAACAAGGAGAGTTGAATCAGTTAATCAAAGTAAATGATTTGCCTGATATAGATATTTATTTTGGAAATAATACTGATACAGAATACGATGATTTCCCCAATAAATCTATTTTCACAAAAAATTCGATACACAAATAGGAATCTGTTAGAAACAAGCTATTTATAAGCTTTTCTCAAAGAGTGAGGTAATGACTTGGCAACGGTTGCTAATTCTGTGAT
>URGO01000037.1 GCA_900547435.1 uncultured Parabacteroides sp. | reverse complement strand
GAGACACCCTAAGGCACTCTTCGTTTATTCCTTTCGCGGATTAACCGCTGTCAGCGTATGCAAACATAGTAACTTATTCATTATTTGTTTTCTTTTGTTATTCTACCCCATATCATTACTTATGCTCAACCAACCCCGGCTTCCGGTTTTCCGTTCCCTTCACACGAGTCAGATCATCTCCCAATTGACTACGCATCTCATCGGCAATCTTCATCAGCTTAGCGGCACGTTCCGGATATTGATGCAATACGTTATAGCGCTCCCCCGGATCGCGTCTCAAATCATAAAGCTCGCTTGCCCGAAGTTCAACGGTAGCCAACTTACCCGGTTTTCCATCATTTCCCGGTGCATAAGCACCATAGGTTACATAATTATGAGGGAACACCAACTTAAACTCGCCATCTGTTACCGCCTCCAAATCATTCTTATTATAATAATAAACAAACGAAGTACGCGGATTAGCATCTGTTTTACCTTCAATCAAAGAAAGAATGCTCACCCCGTCAATCTTGCGCTGAGGCAAAGGAGCACCCGATATCTCGGCAAAAGTAGGGAACAAATCTATATTCGAGGCTAACTTGTTGCAGATGTTCCCAGCTTGTGTATGCCCTTTCCAATAAACGATGCAAGGCACCCGGTTTCCGCCATCAAATGTAGTCGCTTTCGCTTCACGCAATCCGGCGGCCGAACCCGCATGATTCCCATAATTTGTCCATGGACCATTATCTGAGGTGATTACAATCAACGTATTTTCTTCTATACCCAATTCCTGCACGGTCTTCCAAACCTCACCAATACTCCAATCTATCTCCATCATCACATCACCAAACAATCCCTGCTCGCTTTTTCCTTTAAATTTATCCGATACAGCCAAAGGGACATGAGGCATATTATGAGCCAAATACAAAAAGAAAGGTTTTCCTGCCTGCACATTCTTTTTGATGAAATCTATGGAACGCATCGTATAATCGGTAGTAAAATGCGTCTGGTCGGTATTGTACCCCACCACCTCATTCCCATCATAGGTTGGCAGATCCGGGAAATTAAACACCTCACCCTGTTGAGGATGGAACGGCCACATATCATTCGAATACGGAAGTCCATAATACTCGTCAAAACCATTCTGGAGAGGAAGAAATTGATACTGACTTCCCAAATGCCACTTTCCGAATATCGCCGTAGCATATCCTTTTTGCTTCAGAAGCTCGCCCATTGTCATCTCATCTTGATGAACTCCATAATTGGAATCCGGTCCCGGCGCGCCGGAAAAGCCAATACGATTGGGATAACACCCGGTCAGCAATCCCGCCCGGGAAGCACCACTAATAGGTTGCCCCGCCAAGAAATGAGTAAAACGCACACCTTGTGATGCCAACTGGTCTATATGAGGGGTCGTATAGCCATAGGCTCCATTACAAGAGAAATCCCCATAACCCACATCATCCAAATTCACCAATATAATATTCGTATAATCAGCAGCACTCGATATACCGGCCCAAGCCGCCATAGCCATTGATACTATGTACTTCTTATTCTTCATTCTTTTCCCGTTTATTTTGTTTAAATAAAAAACCATACATAAAAAACTTATTCCAACAGGACTTTCAATACCTCATCTTGATAAGGTGTACCTTGCACCTCTATCTCTCCATCGGGAGTGACCAACATGGAATCACCCGCATAGCGTTTCCCGAATGGATCCGTACCGCTGCAATTCACACCGATCATATACGCTTTATTCTCTATTGCCCGTTCTTTGAGCAAAGCCTGCCAATCATTCCTCCGACTTTCCGGCCAATTGGCTATATAAAGGGCCGTATCATATTGCCCTTCATTCCGGCACCAATCCGCGAACCGCAAATCATAGCAAATATAAGTCGCAATCCGATGTCCTTTCCAGGACAATACCAATTGGGTATTTCCGGGAGAATATGCTCCTTATTTAAAGCAATTATGTTTATCATAATGCTGGTAATTTCCATCCGGAAATACCGCCAATAAGCGATTGTAATACTTCCCGTATTCTTTATAAATGGTCGATCCTACCACCAAAGCCCCACTCCGGGAAGCCCATGCCTGCATCCGCTTTAACACTTCAGGAAATAGAGAAGCTACCTCATCCTTGCTTTGAAACGCCACTTGCTTATCGTTCACACCTTTCATCTCGCATCCCACCGTAAACAATTCGGGCAAGATAATCATATCGCAATCGGCACACTGCTCCATTCGGGCATCAAATGCTTCCAGATTGGCGGAAATATCTCCCCACTTCAAATGCGCCTGCACCAAAGCGACCTTGCATGATTCGGCTTGTAATCCCTTACAACAAACCAATCCTATCAGTAGAATCAATAATCGTAACATTTTCACGTTTCTTCCAAATCGGCAATCATCCGATTGATGACCGGAATCACCAAGGGGATATCTTCTTTTATAGTATTGAAAACAACTTCGGCATCTATATCGAAATAATGATGAGCTATCTTGTCGCGCATCCGCATAATACCTTGCCAATTGATTTCCGGATAAAATGCCCATAAAGTACCTTTTGTGATTTTATCCAATCCTTTGGTAGTTTCACCTAAAGCTATCAAATTCATGCAAATGGCATCTAATAAAACCATGCCATCGGGCGACCGTAAAAAATCATCAACCTGATGTATGTTTTCCGTACGCTCGCTAATCAATGCCAATGCCTTTTGAATATTCAACAAGCTATTTAAAACCAGTTTTTTATCATACATAAATCACATCATTTAAAATATGGTTTTTAAACCGAATGTCCATCTGCTCACGGATTCGCACTAAATCTACCGAACATTTCAATAGCTTTTCCAATTCCGTTTGCATCCTGTCCAAGGTAAGTAAAGAGGGAGCTTTACCTTCATAACAAATATCCACATCGCTATCCTCGGTTTGTTCATTCCGGGCTACGGAACCAAACACGCCAATCCTTTCCAATTTATATTTCTCCAAGAAATAAGATTTGTGGGATTGCAACAAGGCAAGTATTTCTTTTGTCGTTTTCATGCTTTTTCTTTCCTAAAATAATTACTTAAACTCCCGATAAAATTCCGCCACGGCCTCGATGCCCTGGTAGAAATAATCCAACCGGCAACTCTCGTTGGGCGAATGGATGGCGTTCTGTTCCAAGCCAAAGCCCATGAGGATGGTCTTGATGCCCAATACCTGTTCGAAGGTGGAGATGATGGGGATGCTTCCTCCCCGGCGTACGGCCAAGGGCTTCCGTCCGAAGGCGATACCTACGGCACGCTCGGCACACCGGTAGGCCGGGAGGTCGATGGGGCATACATAGCCTTCGCCTCCATGCGTGGGTGTCACCTTGACTTGGACATATTCGGGGGCCACCTTATTTATATAGTCAATGAAAAGACGCGAAACCGTCTCGTGCTTCTGGTGGGGCACCAAGCGGCATGATACCTTGGCGTAGGCTTTCGAAGGAAGGACCGTCTTGCTTCCCTCGCCCGTATATCCGCCCCATATCCCGCATACATCGAACGAAGGACGGCAACTATTCCGCTCCAAGGTGGCATAGCCTTTCTCGCCCAAAAGGGCCTTCACGCCGATGGCTTCCTTGTATTTCGCTTCGTCGAAGGGGACTTGGGCTATCATCGCCCGCTCTTCGTCGGATAGTTCCTCTACATCGTCATAGAAATGGGGGATGGTGATGCGCCCGTCGGCATCGGTAATATCGGCTATGAGCTTACATAACACGTTGATAGGATTGGCCACCGCCCCTCCGAAGTGCCCCGAATGGAGGTCGCGGTTCGGACCAGTCACCTCGATTTCCCAATACGCCAACCCACGCAATCCGGTGGTAAGCGAAGGCGTCTCGGCACTTACCATGCTCGTATCCGACACCAGGATTACGTCCGCCTTCAGCATCTCCTTGTGTTTTTGGCAAAAAGCCTCCAAGCTGGGCGAGCCTATCTCCTCTTCTCCCTCGAAGATGAACTTCACATTACAATGCAAAAGCCCCTCGCGAAGGGCCGTTTCGAAGCCTTTCACCTGCATCATGCCCTGGCCCTTATCATCGTCCGCCCCACGGGCATAGATGCGCCCCTCGCGGATTTCCGGTTCGAAGGGCTGGCTCTTCCATAATTCGAGCGGTTCGGCGGGCATCACGTCATAATGGGCATAGACCAAGACCGTCGGATAGCTGGCATCCAATATCTTCTCGGCATATACCACCGGATTGCCCTCGGTAGGGATTACCTCGGCCCTATCCACACCGGAAGAAAGCAAAAGCTCCGTCCAACGCCGGGCGCATCGCTCCATATCCGGCTTATGCTCTTGCATCGCGCTGATCGAGGGGATGCGTATCAAGGAGAAAAGTTCGTTCAAGAAGCGCTCCTTGTTCGCTTCGATATAATTCTTTATTGACATACCTTTTTATTAAAACACGGAGGCGCCAGAGACACGGAGGTAAAAAATAAAGAACTCCGTGTCCCCGTGTCTCTGTGTTCATTTATAGATTCAACTTACTTATTCGTTCAATTCCGGCATGAAAATCGGAGATGAGCTCTTGCATCACCTCCTCGACGGATTGCTCCTCGCGGAAAAGGGAAGCGATTTGCCCGATTTCCAGCTCGCCCTCCTCCAAGTTTCCTTCAAAGATACCCTTCTTGGCCCGTCCTTTGCCCAAGAGCGTGCGGAGTTCATCTATGGATGCGCCACGGGCTTCGGCCTCTTCCACCTCCGTGGCAAAGGTTCCTTTTACCAAGCGTGTGGGCGAGACTTTCTTTAGGAGGAGCTTCGTATCGCCCTCGTTTAGCGAGAGGCATAATTGCTTAAAGGCTTCGTGGGCGGAACTTTCCTTCGTCAGGGCGAAGCGAGTCCCTATTTGGACACCTTCCGCTCCTATGGCAAAGGCAGCCAGCATACCGGCACCAGTCTCGATACCTCCCGCGGCTATCAAGGGCAAAGAAGTAGAACGGCGGACGTGCGGAATGAGGCACATCGTGGTGGTCTCCTCCCGTCCGTTATGCCCTCCAGCTTCGAAGCCTTCGGCCACGATGGCATCTACGCCCGCCTCTTCGCATTTCCGGGCGAATTTCGAGCTGCTCACCACGTGTACCACCTTCATGCCCTGCTCTTTCAACCGGGAGGTCCATGTCTTCGGATTCCCGGCCGAGGTAAAAACTATCTTCACCCCTTCTTCTATTAGGATATCCATTACCTTTTCAATCTCCGGATACATGAGCGGGACGTTCACCCCGAAGGGCTTGTCCGTGGCTTCCTTACATTTCTGGATATGCTCGCGGAGGACGTCCGGATGCATCGAACCGGCCCCTATCAATCCCAATCCGCCCGCATTGCTTACGGCCGAAGCCAACCGCCATCCACTACACCACACCATGCCTCCGGCTATGATGGGATATTGAATATCTAATAATTGACAAAGTCTATTTTCCATAATCATTCATTTATATGCTACGCAAATATACAATTTTTTATAAACACACCGAAATATATCAACCAAAAAACAAAAGAGATATTCCCCACAAACTGTTTGCATCACCCGGGTGATGCAATTAATTCACAGTTGTGATGTAATTAAATCACAGATGTGATGTAATTGATTCACTTAGGTGATGCAAACAATTTGACGCACACAAAGATTTAATTGGCAAAAAATAGGAACAAATCAAAACGACATGATTACCTTTGCGTGAATCTAAAAATATATCTTGATGAAAAACGAATACATACAATCGCTTCCCAAAGAGAAGCTGATTCAATTACTCGAAGATTATTCCAAGAACTGGCTGGCTATGGACGGAGTATGGTTTCAATCGGTCGAACAGACAAGAGGCATGGATGAAGCCATGCATCATGACGCCGAGGCCTGGCGGAGATTTACCGTAATAGAGGCCAAACGCATCAAGCAATTCCTGAACCTACCCGAACGTCCCGGTCTGGAGGGGCTTGCTCTCGCCCTGCAATTACGTTTCTATGCTAATTTGAATGAAGCAGATTTGATTTGGAACGAAGAAAAGACAATGCTCATTTACCGCACACGCGAATGCCGCGTACAACGGGCACGAGAACGCAAAGGAATGCCGTTTCATCCCTGCAAACCCGTAGGCGAAATCGAGTATGCCGGATTTGCCCGTACTATCGATCCACGCATCACCTGCACCTGCCTCAGCTGCTTTCCGGAAGTTACCGACCCCGGATGTTGTTGCGCCTGGCGTTTTGAATTGTCCAGGTGATAACATGGTATCGAAAACAAAAACAAATTCTTAATCCAATGTCCTGATTTCTACATTGCGGAACCATATCAGTGCATTGCCATGCTTGCCTTGCAAACCTATATACCCTTTGGTCGGCAACTCGGCAAACGGTTTGGGAAGCCAGCTGGGAATTTCCGTACCATCCGGATTGACCTTGCCGGAAGTCCATTTAGACATATCCATCTCAGTAACCAACTCCCCGTTTAGCTCTACCGTGATTTGCTGGCCTTCACATTTGACACGCATCCGGTTCCATTCACCCGGACGCTTCACCACCCGGTCGCGCTTAGCCGGCAAATGCCCATAGATAGCACCCGAACGGGCATAAGGTTTGTCGTTGGCCCATTGCTCACAATAGTCATCAGCTATCTGGATTTCCACCGAATTAGGAATCCAGTTCTCGGTGTCTGTACAATATACCACCACACCACTATTGGTTCCTACATCCGTTTTAAACTCTAAATCCAGTTCAAAGTTCTCATACTGGACTTTTGTCCAAATGGACTCGTCCTTGTTGGCCGACAATACCCCATCTTGCAAACTCCATACATAAGGGTCGTAGGTCGCCTCTTCCAAATTGTTTCCGAACAACGGTTTCCATTTACCTTGAGTCTCCGCATTTACAGGAAACAAAAACGCGCAGCATAATCCTGCCGCCAATAAAAATTTTTTCATGATACACTTTCTTTATTAGTAAATCTGCTAATGGGAGCAAAGATATAATTTTCTTTGTAAAGTCATGATTATAACCCGGACATATTTGTTATCTTTTCTCTAAAACATGGCTACGACAGCATTTAAAACAAACTCTTACCTATTTAACGATTCTTCCATCCAACAAATAAATGATTCGATGGGCATAACCGGCATCTCTTTCCGAATGGGTAACCATTATAATAGTAGTTCCCTGTTCATTAAGCTTTTGAAGCAATGACATTACTTCAATGCCATTAGTCGAATCCAAATTGCCCGTTGGTTCATCGGCTAAAATCAAAGGACAATCCGTAACGATTGCACGGGCAATGGCCACCCGTTGTTGTTGTCCTCCGGACAATTGTTGCGGGAAATGTCCGGCACGATGGGCCATGTTCATTTGTTCTAATACCTCCATTACCTTTCGTCTTCGTTCCGATTTTCGAACATTTAAATAAACTAATGGCAATTCCACATTTTCAAATACGGTCAATTCATCTATCAGGTTAAAACTCTGAAAGACAAAACCGATATTTTTCTTGCGGAAATTGCTCAACTGGCTCTCGCTCATTCGGGTCATTTCTATTTCATTGATAAAATATTTGCCGGAAGTAGGTGTGTCCAACGTCCCTAAAATATTCAGCAAAGTGGATTTGCCACATCCGGAAGGTCCCATAATAGCTACAAATTCCCCTTGCCCTATCTCCAAATTTATCTGATTCAATGCTCTGGTCTGTACATCTTCTGTAGCGAAGACCATAGAGAGATTCTCTGTTCTAATCATACCTATTTATTAAATATTTAAATTATTCATTCCTTAAAATACGCATCGGTTTCAAACGGATGACACGCCAAACCTGGCGAACTACCGTTACTAACGCAACACACACCATTCCTGCAAATGCCAAGACATATCCCCACCAAGGTAAGGCAATATGGAAGGCATACGTCTTGAGCCATTCCTCCATCAAAATAATAGAAACGGGAGTCCCTAATGCCGTAGCAAGGAGGATAAGCAGCATCAATTCGCGTGTCAACACAAAGAAAAGACTTGCTTTGCCGGCTCCCAAAACCTTTCTTATTCCAATTTCCCTTACTCGGGCCATAGTAGAAAAGAGGGTCATAATCCACAATCCTAAACAAGCGACAAATATCGCCAGGATGGACGCGCAAGTGAAAATCCAACTGAAATTACGGTCGGACTTATACAGTTCATAGTTATAATCGCTCAACTTAAAATAAGAGAAAACCGCCGACGGGAAATAGGTCTTGTATAATTGCTCTATCTCGGAAAGCCGCTTGGAATCGATTTCGGACTTTAGTTGAATGGAGATATAAGGTGTAGCAATAAAAGGCACCCGCTCTTTCAGGAAGAACATGATAGGCTTATAGGGTTCGGCCAGCGATTGCTGGTGATAGTTGCTTACAACACCAATTACCTCCAAGGGCTCTTCCAATACTTCCATAGCCAATTGCTTCCCTAAGGCCTCTTCCGGTGAGGAATATCCCAGTATCCGGACAGCCTCCTCGTTCAAAACCACCTTATTCAGTTCATTCCCATAATCTTCAGAGAAAGTACGGCCACAAAGAAGCTTCGGAGCATATAGCGTCAAATAATCAAAATCAACCGCGAACATTTGTATCAGTTTTATTTCTGAGATATCACTTCCATAAGGACGGTTTGTAAAATAATTCGCCACCTCCATACCGGGCACGGCCCCGGAAACGGAGACATGGCTGATGTAGGATTCCAGTTCCAACCTTTTCTTGAAGTTCTCCATCTGCACGGACATATTTTCCGTGAGGGCCGGATACTTCAACACCAATACATGACGGAACAGGGCGGAAGAAGTCGTTTGCTGCATATACTGTATTTGGCGGATTACGACAATTGTTCCCGAAACCAAAATGAAAGAAGCCATGAATTGGACAACAAGCAATAGCTTTCTTATTTTGTTTCCTTTCCGGCTATGCAATAATTTCCCTCGCATGATGTCCGAAGGTCTGATATGAGTCAGTAAAAACGACGGGTACAAACCAATAAAAAGGGTTCCACAAGCAAATATCATGGCCAACATGCCCCAGCATTCCCAAGACCGGAATACGTCAAACGCGAAATCCTGCCCCACCCAACGGGAAGCGACGGGCAACTAGACTTCTATCCATCCGAATGCTAAAACCAATGCCACGGCATTGAATAATCCGGATTCCAATAGTCCTTGTATGATAATCTGATGCCGGGAAGCCCCGAATACCTTGCGAAGCCCGAATTCCCTACCTCGTTCCAAATAACGGGCGATGGTCAGATTCAGCGCATTTACCCAACCTATCAGCAATAGAGCAATGGCCATGACCGAAAGAATACCGATGGCGGTTTTGCTTCCTTTTTCTTCTTTTTCATAAGATTTGCGAGGAGTCAGATGTATATCTTTCAGAGGAATAAGTTCGGCCCTCCAATCTTTATGTTTTAATGCGGAGGTCTTATACTTCGGAGATATAGCATGAAAGGCCGTCTCTATGTCCTGCGGATTTTTGCCCGATTCAAGGCGGACATAAGTATATACACCGTGAATATACCAAATGTCACGCCGTGCTTCGGGAAGGGAAGAATAGGATAATAAGAAATCATAACGCAAATGAGAATTATAGGGCATATCCGCGATGACTCCGGTAATTTCAATATGCTGTTCGGATGAAGGCGTCTTGAAAGTCAGGATTTTGCCAATGGGGTTGCTATCGGCAAAATAGCGGTGCGCGGCACTCTCTGTAATGACCGCGGTATGGGGACGAACCAATTGCCCTGTCTTTTCTCCTTGGATAATAGGAAAATTAAACAACTCGAAGAAGGACGGCTCCGTATAGCAATAATGTTCTTCAATGAACTGACGGTCATTATAAGTCACTTCTTGCTCGCGATCTTGCGCAGTTACTCTTACATACTGCTCTATGCCGGGAATCTCACGATACATGACAGGGGCATGGCCAAATGTAGTGGTTGCCCAGTTGTCCGTCAATCTATCCCCTTCATAAAGTCGGCTTTCTACACGATAGATTCGCTCACCATCATGAAACGAATCAAAACTTAATTCGAATCTTACATAAAACAGAATCAGCAAAGCCGCGCCGATACATACGGAAAGACCAAATACATTGAGAGCAGAAAGGGATTTTTTCGCTCGCTGGCTTTTCACAATCTGAGACCAATATTCCATTATCGTAAATTTAAACGTTCATTATTACCAAACAAATCATATCCCGAAATAATAATTTTCTCTCCGGGACTCAAGCCCTCCAATACCTCGTAATACAAAGGATTCTGGCGCCCTAAACGTCCTTGACGCCGGCGCGCGGTTTTTTCTTCCGCATCCACCACATATACATATTCTCCCCCGCTTGACTGATAAAAACTTCCCCGTGGGATAATAACAGCTTGTACCGGGTCGCCCAGTTGCACATCCAAATGATAAGTTTGTCCGGAACGGATATTGGCGGGCCTATCTGAAACAAAATGCAAGTCCGTACGGAATTGTCCATCCTGCACTTCCGGATATACCTTTGTCATTCTCATGTCATATTTTTTCCCTTCACGTTCAAAACCGGCAGAAAGTCCGGGATGGATGCGTTCCACATAATGTTCATCTATTTTAGCCTCCACTTTCAATTCCGGGGTAATGATTTGCCCGATACGCTCACCCTGGGATATAGATTGCCCTATTTGAGCCTCTATATTTCCCAGCTGCCCGTCAACCGGTGCTTTTACCTTCAGGTTTTCCAAACGCTCGCGCACAAGCAAAAGGCTTTTCTTGATGTTCCGGATATTCTCATTCAGACTTTGAAGCTGATTGTCGCGTAACAGGATATCCTGTTTGATTCTTTCATCCAAGACTTTAATTTGCTCGGACGCAGAATGATAATCTTCCTGAGCTCGCAGACAATCTTCACGCGATATTAAATTCTCCTGATACAAACGCGAATACTGTTCAAAACGACGTTTCTTTTGTACCCATTCTTTATTCAGAGCTATACGTTCTTGCTTTAAACTAAGATGCTCTTGCTCCATATTCAGGCGCGTATTGCGAAGCTCATTTTCCTGATAAGCCAAATCGGCCTCACTTAGCAGAATACCGATATTAAGCAGAGGATTGCTTAGACGGATAATGACATCCCCGGCTTTTACCTGTGCTCCTTCTTCTATCAAACGCTCTTCCACACGTCCGCCCTCTATGGCATCCAAATAAATTATCCGGTCAGGAATAACTTGCCCCACTACCCGAATATAATCGTTAAATTCTCCTTGCCTTACAACAGATATGGTTATACTATCTTTATCCACGTTCATAGAAGAAGAGGTATCACGAAATATGAACCACAACAGCCCCATAAAAAAGATAATCAAACCTGTTGCAATATAAATGATTTTCTTCGAAAAACGAGACTTTTGCTCAATTTTAAAATCCATACCGTTATAATCAATCTGCTTCATCTTTTTTGTATTCTAATTAATGAATGTCCGCAAATGTTCATCCGAGAAAACGAATTGATAAGCTGACAAAACTTACAATACAAATTGCGTACCACGAATACAAGTGATTAATAATTAGCATATTATAAAAGCATAAGAAATAAAGATGTCTAATTTTTGGACGTTTAAACGTCTAATTTTTAGACATAGCCAGAAGCTGATGTATATTTGCCCTCATTCAGATGAATTAAAGAACACAATAATTTCCCAAATGTGTCCAATAATTGGACGCTTTTTTGCCGGATAACTATAAAACTGATACCTTCGCTCTCAAAAAAGAGTATATGCAAACCGCTACTATCCTGATTGTGGATGACAACAAGAGTGTATTGACTACCCTGGAGCTGCTTTTGGAAAGGGAGTTTGAAAGAATAGAAACCGTATCTGACCCCAACCGGATATTTCCGGTGTTGGACAGATGCGCAATTGATCTGGTCATTTTGGATATGAATTTTTCCGTAGGCTTCAATACAGGCAATGAGGGCTTGTTTTGGCTTCAGCGCATCCACGAGGTGAAACCGGAACTGCCGGTTATCATGTTGACAGCATATGGAGATGTCGAGCTTGCCGTGAAATCACTAAAAAACGGGGCCGCTGATTTCGTATTGAAGCCTTGGAATAATGATAGCTTACTAAAGAAAATACGAACAGCTTTACAAGAAACCCAAAACAGATTATCCGCTAAACCGGTTAAAGGCCCGAAGGAGCCGGCAATGATTATCGGGCATTCTCCTGCTATGATGAAAATCATAAAGCTGGTGACCAAAGTGGCAAAAACTGATGCAAACATCTTAATCTATGGTGAGAATGGCACCGGCAAGGAAATGCTGGCCCGTGAAATCCATCGTTTGTCGCTTCGCAGCCAACAGGAAATGTGTAATGTAGATATGGGAGCTATCAGTGAGTCGTTATTCGAAAGTGAACTGTTCGGCCATGAGAAAGGAGCTTTCACAGATGCTCATGAAAGCAGAATAGGTAAATTTGAAGCAGCCAACGGAAGCACTCTTTTTCTGGATGAAATAGGGAACCTGTCATTGGCTTTGCAGGCGAAGCTATTGGTCGCCTTGCAAAATAGGGAAATAACCCGCCTGGGAAGCAACAAAAGAATCCCGATTGACATACGGCTAATTGCCGCCACCAACCGCAATTTACACGAAATGGTAAAGCAATCGCTTTTCCGCGAGGATTTGTTTTATCGCATCAACACAATACAAATAGAGATACCTCCTTTACGGTATCGAAAAGAAGATATTGCCCTTTTCGCGGATTATTTCCTGAAAAAATATACAGCCCTGTATAAACGGACAGGATTGACTTTGCATCCCCAAACTATAAAAAAGCTGGAAAACCATAATTGGCCGGGAAATATCCGGGAATTGCAATATACGATTGAAAAAGCTGTAATCCTGGCAGAAAAGAATGTGATAACTCCCGCAGAACTAACCCTCCATTCGGACAAGACGTTTTCGCTTGACAAAGTGCCGAATTTAAAGGAAGTGGAAAGAAAAGCCATATTGGCTGCCATCTCTCAAAATGCAGAGAATCTGACGGCTGCCGCGGAACAATTAGGAATAAGCAGACAAACATTATACAACAAGTTGAAGCGTTTTAATTTCTAATGTCACATGTTCAGTATTCGTTTATACATACATATTCTTTTATGGGTATGGCTCATTGTCCTGATGTTCGGACTTGGACTGGCAGGCATTGTTTCAAAACGGGCCATCATATTGGGGATAGTTGCCGTCTTGATTGGTTTTGGGCTTGCCGGAAGGCTTGTCTACTACCTGAATTCCTACAACAGAAGAATAAAGCTCTTTTTCGATTCCATAGAAGACAATGAATCGATGCTCTATTTCCCGGAAAACTTAGATTCCCGGGAGCAGCGTTATTTACACGCATCTTTTAATCGAATATACGCATTGATTACGGAACAGAAGAAAAATGAATTTGAACGCAAACTGCATCAAAAAGAATATGAGTCCTGGGAAAAACTTATGCGGGTATTGACCCATGAAATAATGAATTCCATCACCCCTATCGTCTCACTCTCCGAAACGCTTCTTTCTTATTTTCAAACTGAAAGTATTCCAAGAAACGCCAAAGAGATTACAGACCTTACTATCGGAAAGACAATACGCGGTTTGGAAACAATTAAAAATCAAGGACAAAACTTGATCTTTTTCACAGAGTCTTACAGGCAATTCGCCCGTTTGAAACAACCTGAGCCCGGCTATTTTTCGTTGACGAATTTGATGCAAGACATTCAGATACTATACCAAGAAGAACTGCTGCAACAGCACATAGATTTCTCCATTGACTTTTCCCAACCCGGTATACAGGTCTATGCAGACGAAGGCATGTTATCGCAGGTTCTAATCAATCTGTTGAAAAATGCCATACAAGCTCTTGTGGGACAATCGGATAAAAAGATACACATAAAGGTATATGGTAAAGAAATGACACTGTTCATACGTGTAACGGATAATGGTCCCGGCATCCCATCCGATTTGATGGAAGACATTTTCATTCCTTTTTTTACAACTAAAACGAACGGAACCGGCATTGGCCTTAGCTTGTCCCGACAAATCATCCGTATGCACGGAGGAGAATTGTCTGTAACCTCACACCCCTATCACGAAACCACATTCACAATTTCATTACCTTTGCATACAAGGCTATAAAGGCACTGCCCTCTGTTTTCAAATCGGGATGAACTTTTTACGCAACAGTAACAAAAAACTCCCATAACCCAGAGAGTTACAGGAGTTTATATTTAGAGAAGAATTACTTACTTCTTCATTGCTTCTTCGATAGCCACAGCTACGGCTACGGTTGCTCCAACCATCGGGTTATTACCCATTCCTAAGAAGCCCATCATTTCTACGTGAGCAGGAACAGATGAAGAACCAGCGAACTGAGCATCTGAGTGCATACGACCCATAGTATCAGTCATACCGTATGATGCAGGACCAGCTGCCATGTTATCCGGGTGAAGCGTACGGCCTGTACCACCACCAGATGCTACCGAGAAGTAAGGCTTACCAGCCAATACACGTTCTTTCTTATAAGTACCTGCAACCGGGTGCTGGAAGCGAGTCGGGTTTGTAGAGTTACCCGTGATAGATACATCTACATCTTCCTTCCACATGATAGCTACGCCTTCGCGTACATCATCCGCACCATAGCATTTTACCTTTGCACGAAGACCGTCTGAATACGGGATTTCTTCGATTACGTTCACTTCGCCTGTTACATAATCAAACTGAGTCTGCACGTAAGTAAAACCATTGATACGAGAGATGATCTTAGCCGCATCCTTACCCAAACCGTTCAAGATAACGCGAAGCGGTTCTTTACGTACTTTGTTTGCCATTTCTGCAATCTTGATAGCGCCTTCAGCTGCAGCGAAAGACTCGTGACCTGCCAAGAAAGCGAAGCACTTAGTCTCTTCACGAAGCAGACGGGCTGCCAAGTTACCATGACCGATACCAACCTTGCGGTCGTCAGCTACATAACCTTTGATACAGAATGCCTGCAAACCGATACCGATTGCTTCAGCTGCATCAGCTGCATTCGTGCAGCCCTTCTTATTTGCGATAGCCGCACCTACTACATTTGCCCAGCAAGCGTTTTCAAAGCAGATAGGCTGAGTCTCTTTACACATTGTATATGGATCCAAGCCCTTTGCTGCACAAATTGCTTTTGCATCTTCGATACCGTTGATACCATATTCATTCAAAACCGCGTTGATATGATCGATTCTGCGGTCGTAACTTTCAAATAAAGCCATATTTTTTACTTTTTAAAATTCTTGTTTACGAGAAATAATGAAACTAAAAAATTGAAAACCAGCACGCCTCCGCAACAAGCCACGAAGAACGCCATCCAAGGCTTCTCGCCTTTCATCACAAAGTAAGTGATACCCGTCCCGATTACCGTAATCAGGATCAGCCCGATGAGGATTCGTGTCAAGATTTTCTTATTCATTACGAGGATCGATATATTTTACTGCGTCTTTGAAACGTCCGTAAGTACCTTTAGCCTTAGCCAATGCTTCGTTGGCATCCATGCCCTTCTTTACCATATCCATGAACTTGCCCAGGTGAACGAATTCGTAACCGATTACTTCATCGTTCGCATCCAAAGCCATGCGTGTGCAATAACCTTCTGCCATTTCCAAGTAACGAGTTCCCTTTACCTTCGTACCGAACATCGTACCTACCTGGCTGCGGAGACCTTTACCCAAGTCTTCCAACGAAGCGCCGATAACCAAACCGCCTTCCGAGAAAGCTGATTGCGTACGACCGTAAACAATCTGGAGGAACAATTCGCGCATAGCCGTGTTGATCGCGTCGCATACCAAGTCAGTATTCAAAGCTTCCAGCAACGTCTTGCCCGGCAGGATTTCAGATGCCATAGCGGCCGAGTGCGTCATTCCTGAGCAACCCAAAGTCTCAACCAATGCCTCTTCGATGATACCGTCCTTCACGTTCAGCGTCAATTTGCAAGCACCCTGCTTCGGAGCGCACCAACCGATACCGTGAGTCAAACCTGAAATGTCAGTGATTTGAGTAGCTCTCACCCATTTTCCTTCTTCTGGAATCGGAGCGCAAGGATGGTTAGCGCCCTTTTTTACAACACACATCTGTTGTACTTCATGTGAATAAACCATAATCGCTAATTTATTATATGTTTCTAATAACACTAAAAACTTAAAGACACTGCAAATATACTTCATTTTATTTTCTCCGCAAATATTCATGCCTAACTTTTATCAAAAAGATAGGCATCTTCATCGGAGAAGTTAGGCATCTTTCCCGACAAAGATAGGCATAAAAATTTCGAAATTTGGATTCCGCTTTTTTGTCTATTCAAAAAAATTGCTTTCCTTTGTGACAACTATAAAAACACCAATAAATATGTCATTGAACAAAGTAATTTTAATTGGGAACGTGGGCAAAGACAACGACGTTCGCAAGATTGATAGCAGGAGAGCTAATGCCAACTTCCCGCTGGCTACCTCGGAAAGAGGTTATACCTTAGCTAATGGAACGGTTATTCCGGAACGGACCGAGTGGCACAATATCGTGGTGCGCCGCGATTTAGTCTCGTTTGTCGAGAAATGGGTAAAGAAAGGTTCCGGACTATATGTAGAAGGCAAGATTCGCACACGCTCGTATGATGACCAGACCGGTGTCAAGCGGTATGTGACAGAGATATATGCGGACCGGATTGAGTTTTACAGTAATGGCTCGCGGCCTTCCGACCCTAATCAGCAGACTCAGGCCGGAGGAACATCGGCCCAGCCGAACACCTATCAGGCTCCGGTTACCCAGACTCAACCGAACGCTACTTCGTTTGCCGAACCCAACGAAATAGACGATTTGCCGTTCTAACAGGATGTTTAACTAAAATCAGTATACTTGGACTCAGATTATTTATTAAATATGTTTTATCAAATAGACGTACAGTACCTCGATGCAGGTACTGTCGTCCTATTTGGTGTGGCAGCCCTCCTGCTGCTTTTATCAGGATTCATCTCAGCTGCCGAGGTGGCATTCTTCTCGTTGACTCCTGAAGACAAGAACCGCCTTCATCAGGACAACAAACCCCACGACCGTACAGCACTCTACCTGCTGGAAAAACCCGATCATCTACGCAATTCCATCCTGATAGCCGACACGTTTGTCAATCTGACAATCGTCACAATAGGCTTATATGCCATAAACCAATGGCTGGACTTCTCGAAAGTTCCTTTGCTGGGCATTACCTTAGAGGCCCTTACCCTGGTTATATTGCTTTTATTGTTCGGCGAAGTCATGCCAAAAATATACGCGCAGAAATACCATTTATCTATTGTACGGAAAACAGCGCCGGTCATCCGCATACTGACAGGCCTTTGCCGCCCATTCACATTCTTATGGGTCAGTACAGTCTCAGCCTTCGGCAAATGGTTGAGCCGGAAGAAACATGACCTGTCTGTAGACGAACTGAGCAAAGCCCTTGAATTGACCTCGAAAGAGATTCCGGAAGAGAAAGCGATGCTGGCTGAGATTATCAAATTCCATAATAAAAACGCCGATGACATCATGACCTCGCGCTTGGACATGGAGGATATTGACATCGAAGCGAACTTCCACGAGGTAATCGACAAAATCATCCAATGCGGGTATTCGCGTATTCCGGTCTATAAAGAGACCGAAGACAACATCAAAGGTATACTCTACATCAAGGACCTGTTGCCTTACCTGGAAAAACCGGACACCTTCCGCTGGCAAAGCCTGATTCGTCCGGCCTACTTTGTCCCGGAAACCAAGAAGATTGACGACCTGCTGGAAGAGTTCCGCACCAGCAAAATACACATGGCTATCGTGGTGGACGAGTTCGGAGGCACATCCGGATTGGTCACAATGGAAGATATCTTAGAGGAAATCGTGGGAGACATCTCCGACGAATATGACGAAGACGAGAAGTCGTTTATCCGCCTTTCCGACGGAAGCTACATCTTTGAGGCCAAAACTCCGTTGACTGATTTCTTCCGCATAACCGGAACCCAGCCGGCCGGTTTCGAGGAACAAACCGAAGAAGTAGAAACCTTAGGCGGGTTATTGTTGGAAATCAAAGGCGATTTCCCCAGAAGACGCGAGACCATCGAATATAAAGATTGTCGGTTTCAGGTACTTGAGATAGACAACCGACGTATCCTGAAGGTGAAGTTCAATCGCATCCCCCCGGATGCTCCGCATGAAAAGCAGCAATAACAAGATGAGACAAGCAATAGACATCATCCGGACAACAGGACTCTGTGTGGCGATTTGCCTCCTTGTCAACGCCTGCGCGGAAAACTATACGCCAAAGCCGCGCGGCTATTTCCGCATCGAACCGGAACAGGCTATCTACCAGCCGTTGTCCTCTCCGGATTTGCCCTATATGTTTGAAGTCTCTACAAAAGTCAGCATGGATACGCTCTCCCATCAGCAAAAAACAGAAGGCTGGCTTACGTTCCATTACCCGGAAATGGGGGCAACGCTCTATTGCAGCTATCTACAAACCCAAGGAACAAATTTGGATAATGCCTTGTCGGATAGTCGCCGACTGGTTCTGAAGCAACAAGGCATCGAGAATATTCAGGAGAAGAGTTACCGAGACCCGCAGAACCAAGTCTACGGTTCGCTCTATCTGCTGAAAGGCGATTGCGCCTCGCCAATCCAGTTCGTCCTGACCGACAGTACCTCACGTTTCTTTCGGGGAGCGCTCTATTACGATTTCGCTCCAAAAGCCGATTCCATAGCCCCGGTAACCGAGTATCTACAGAAAGACATTATCCACCTCATAGAAACTTTTCATTGGAAATAGCCATGCCATTACTCTACAAGACAGAAAGCCCACGGATAGGTATCTGGAAGATGGACGAATCCGCTGAAGAACTCCGGGCAATGCTTCCGGAAGCTACCTGGGAAGAGTTGCTCGCGCTCGATGGTAATCCTCGCCTGTCATCAGACGCCCGCCAAAAAGAGTGGATGACCTCACGCCTTCTGGTAAAAGAGCTTATTGGCCAGACTTGCGGCATTACGCATGACACATCCGGCGCACCCCGTTTGGCGGACTCCTCACTACATATCAGCATTTCCCATACCCGTGGTTATGCCGCTATCATCTTGTCGGATATACAACGGACCGGAATAGACATCGAATACACCTCAGACCGTGTCCGGAAAATTCGCTCACGCTTCTTATCCCCCGAAGAGGAGAGCTTCATCGATCCGCAAACCGACACACAACAATTACTCATCTGCTGGTGCGCCAAAGAGACACTCTATAAAATCATCGGTCAGGAAGGCATTGATTTCAGTACGCACTTGCACATCCGCCCGTTCCGCTATTCGGAACCGGAAGGTCTTCTTCATGTCCATGAAAGCAAGACCAAGCAACAACACGCCTATACCCTCCATTACCAAGTCCGCCCGGAATTCACCCTGACTTATCTGAATCAACAATTAAAATAGACGGGAGTCAGCACTCAACTGCTCATAAATGTAGTTCATATCTACCGACTTCCGCACCCAATCAGCCAGGCGGGTGTATTGGGATTCTTTAAAGGCCGTATAATCAAAGGGAGTATTGAGATGCTTCTGGGTGAATCCATCGGCCAGACTGTCCAGAACTTCCGGATTATCCAATATGCCGTGCAGGTAACATCCCCAGCAACGGGAATCAACGTAATAACCATCCTCGCGTCCGTCCTCTAACAAAGCAACCGGGCTTGCCGGAGCATCGCCCAACAATTCTGTCCGTCCCATATGTATTTCATAGCCTTTGCAAGGGAATCCCTTCTGTACAGACTTCTTTCCCGCTAAAAAGGCAAAGTGGCTTTGACGCGTTACTTTCTCCGATTCCAGGATGGTAACCTGAGGGAGAAGCCCCAATCCGGGAACTGTATGGAGCACGCCTTCCACCCCTTCCGGGTCTTCCAAACGGGTGCCCATCATTTGGTAACCGCCACATATCCCTATGACCTTCTTTCCGGCTTTGTAAGCACTCACGATAGCATCCGCTATTCCGTTGGCACGCAAACTCTGCAAATCCGCCAGCGTATTCTTCGATCCGGGCAAGATAATGATGTCCGCCTTTTCCACTTCATCTACATTATTTGTATAATACGGGTTAAACCGACCATCCATCTCCAGAACATCAAAATCGGTAAAATTAGACAGACGCTTCAGCAGGATAATCGCCACATTGATTTTTCCGTCCTGATAAGAATGGCTTTTCGAATCCAATACGACCGAATCTTCCGCCTCTATCCGGATATCCCGGAAATAAGGAATCACCCCGACCACCGGTATCCCGGTGAGTTCGCGAATAATCTTTTTCCCCTCCTCAAACAACGACACATCACCACGGAATTTATTGATGATAATTCCCTTTATCAGTTTGCGTTCTTCAGGAGGCAGCAAGACTATCGATCCATAGACCGAGGCAAAAACACCTCCACGGTCAATGTCCGCCACCAGGTAAGTATCGGCCCCGGCATAACGCGCCATACGCATATTGGTGATGTCGCGGTCACGCAGATTCAGTTCGGAAATGCTTCCCGCCCCTTCCATCACAATCGGATTATATCGCGACTCCAACCTACGAAACGCCTGCTGCGCTTCCTGAAAAAGTTCGTCTTTCTGAGCCTTGCTCCCAAAGTAATCTTTGGCGGATAAGTTGCCGACAGGACGGCCGTTCAGAATAACCTGCGATCCTTTGTCGCTGGTTGGTTTCAGCAGGACCGGATTCATATCCGTATGCGGAGCAATGCCGCATGCCTCCGCCTGAACCACTTGCGCACGCCCCATCTCCCCGCCCTCCGGAGTGGAATAGGAATTTAGCGACATATTCTGCGCTTTGAAGGGAGCCGGAGCATAGCCATCCTGTCGGAAGATCCGACAGAAAGCAGCATTAATCACACTCTTTCCCGCATCCGAACAAGTCCCGACAAACATGATCGGCTTTAATATTTTCTTTTTCATAATCTGATTTCTTCCCTGAATAACTATCTAACAATGGACAAATGTAAGGAAAATCGGCCGAATCGTTCACATCATCGAGTAAAAATGTCTACTTTTGCAGACGGCAATCAGGAATAAAACCAATAAACTCATAAACTTAATGCATATCTATTTATTCTTTCTTTTGCTTTTGCTGGCAAGCTGCTCCGGACAGAAACCCGCGCCAGAGGAAAAGACTTTTGAGGTGGCGGTACTCAGAGGTCCATCGGCCATCGCCTTTGCCCAATGGATAAAAGAAAGCCCCCGATTAGAAGACAAGAAACTATGTGTAAACGTTATCGACTCGCCCGAACAGATGCAGGCACTCTTGATCAAGGGAAGTCCAGATATAGCAGTACTGCCTATGGCTACGGCTGCCAACCTATATAATAAAGGTATATCCTACAAGCTTCTGGGATGCCCTATCTGGGGAACATTATATCTGGTAGGGCACGACTCCATAAGCTCGCCGGTTTACCTTTTCGGAGCCGGAACTACCCCCGACATTCTCACGCGGCGTTACCTGAAAGGCCAGGGAAATTTTGAATACAACTATACCTTTTCCACCCCGCGCGAGATGCTGCTGGCATTGCAAACCGGGAAAGTCGGAACCACCGTGTTGAGCGAACCGTTTCTTTCAATGGCACTTCGAAAAGACAGTTCGTTGTGCATCCTGGCCGACCTGAACCAGCCGGACAATCGGCAATCCGCATTCGCACAGACGGCCATCGTCTGCAAAGACGAGATGCTGCCTTGGCAAAATCAATTGGATTCGCTGTTGAAAAAGAGTTGTGCTTATGCCAACGAGGAAACCGACGAGACTATCCGGGTGCTGGAAGAAAAAGGACTGCGAAGTGCGGTTTTCGAAGCTATGAAAGCCTGTGTAAAAAAGGGACGGGAAGTATAAATTATAGAAATATTATGCGTATTTATGAAGAACATGACAGAC
>URGO01000036.1 GCA_900547435.1 uncultured Parabacteroides sp. | reverse complement strand
GTGCAAGCAAAAAAATATTTTATTGTATGAAAGCATAAATAAGGTCAATGGAGTCCTATAAACTCTTTGCATCACCCGGGTGATGCAATTAAATCACAATTGTGAATCAATTAAATCACAGTTGTGATGTAATTAATTCACCCAAGTGATGCAAACAATTTAAAAACTTATAAACTTAATTTGTAACCTCTGAGGGGAGAATTGCGTCTAATAGCATAAACAAGAGATATGATTGAACTTCGTGACATCAATAAGACTTATTATAACGGAGCACCGTTGCACGTCTTGAAAGGTATTGATTTGGATATAGAAAAGGGAGAGATGGTTTCGATTATGGGAGCGTCCGGTTCGGGTAAATCTACCTTGTTGAATATCTTAGGCATATTGGATACCTATGATACGGGAAGCTACAAGCTGAACGGGCAATTGATTAAGGACCTGAGCGAGAGCCGTGCCGCTGAGCTTCGGAACCGGATGATCGGGTTTGTGTTCCAATCGTTCAACCTGATTTCCTTTAAGAATGCCGTCGAGAATGTGGCTTTGCCGCTTTATTATCAGGGCATCACGCGGAAGAAGCGGAATGCTTTGGCGATGGAATACTTGGATATGGTGGGATTGAAGGATTGGGCGGAACACATGCCGAATGAGATGTCGGGCGGACAAAAGCAACGTGTCGCCATTGCCCGTGCCTTGATTGCCCATCCGCAGATTATCCTGGCGGACGAGCCTACGGGCGCGTTGGATAGCAAGACTACGGTCGAGGTCATGGAGCTGCTCCGGAAGGTGAACCGGGAGGGGATGACGATGATTATTGTCACGCACGAGCCTTCGGTGGCCGAGGCGACCGACCGCATCATTCGTCTGAAAGATGGTTTGATTTCCAAAATAGAAAAGGGGAGAGGCGATGTTCGAATTTGATAATTTCCGGGAGATATGGAGCACGGTCCGTCAAAACAAGTTGAGGACTTTCCTGACCGGCTTTTCGGTCTCGTGGGGAATCTTCATGCTGATAGTCCTTCTGGCGGCCGGGAACGGATTGCGTAATGGCGTGATGCACAATTTCCGGAATATGTCGATGAACAAGGTGCAGGTATGGAACGGATATACCAATAAGCCTTGGAAAGGTATGCAATCCGGGCGGATTATCCATTTTAAGGAGAGCGATTTGGAGACCTTGCGCTTGCGTTTCCCGGAGATAGATTTGTTGTCCGCTAATGTCTGGCATAATGATACCCTTTCGGTAGGACAGGAATTTCTGAGTGGACAGATGCAGGGGGTCTTTCCGGACCATGCGAAAATCAATTACGTCAATGTGAATGCCGAGAACGGCCGGTTTATCAACGATTTGGATATGCAGGGCGAGCGGAAGGTGATAGTGCTCAGTCCGCGTATGGCGGAGGTTTTGTTTCCCGATGGCGAGGCTTTAGGCCGGTATGTCAAGGCGGGAAAGCTGATGTGGCAGGTGGTAGGCATCTATAACGATGACGAGAAGAGCAATAATGCCC
Source organism: uncultured Parabacteroides sp. (assembly GCA_900547435.1). GTDB lineage: Bacteria > Bacteroidota > Bacteroidia > Bacteroidales > Tannerellaceae > Parabacteroides. The sequence goes on along the minus strand of URGO01000036.1, from coordinate 20,745 downwards.
CGGCGTATATCCCGTTTACCACGGCACGTTCGTTATATAACAAAGGATATGGATTCAGTAGTTTCTCTTTCACCTTGCAAGGGGTAGTAAGCGAGAAGGCGAACGAGCAGTTCGAAAAGGAATTCCGGTCGGTCATGGCGCGCCTGCACCAATTTGATCCGACCGATACGAACGCCATCGGACTATGGCACACGGCAGAGAGTTTCCGGATGATGAACAACGTGATGCACGGCAGTACTCTGTTTATTTGGGTAGTAGGTATCGGAACCTTGATAGCCGGTATCGTGGGCGTGAGCAATATTATGCTGATAACGGTCCGTGAGCGGACAAAGGAGTTCGGAATCCGTAAAGCTATCGGTGCGAAGCCCGCTTCCATACTCCAGCTGATTATTACGGAATCGATATTGGTTACGGCGGTGTTCGGCTATATAGGTATGTTGTTCGGTATCGGATTGACGGAGCTGATTAATAGCGGAATGGAGGCTGCCGGAGTAGGGCAGAATACCGGACAAGGCGGAACGGTGTTTTTGAATCCTACTGTAAACCTGGGCATTGCTCTTGCCTCGACCTTGCTTATCGTGATAGCCGGAGTCCTTGCCGGGTATTTCCCTGCCAGGAAGGCGGTGCGCATTAGTGCGATTGAGGCGATGAGGGACAATTGACAATTAATAATTAACAATGAACAATTGGCAATTAATTGGAGGGTATATATTGTTATTCTGAGGGTAACGATGATTCGTTTTTAATTTTTAACTGATATAAGGGATGCTATTATTTGATAAGGACAGATGGATTGAGATATGGGTAACGATTACCCGGAATAAAGTGCGTAGTCTCTTGACCTGCTTCGGGGTCTTTTGGGGAATCCTGATGCTGATTATCCTCTTGGGGTCGGGAACGGGACTGAAGAATGCGGTGCTGGGCGAGACGGAGGGATTCACGACCAATTCCTTTTTCTGCTTTTCTGACCGTACCAGCCTGCCTTATAAGGGGTTCAATAAAGGAAGGACCTGGAGCCTGAGGAACCGGGATGTGGAGAATATCCGGCGCGAAGTAGAGGGCATCGACCAGATTGCCCCGATGATTTTCGGAGCAAGCGGGGACAAGAATGTGGTCAACGGACAGAAGAGCGGGACTTATCATGTAAAGGGTATCACCCCGGCTTATTTCGGAATAGAATCCCTGAATGTCCTTTTCGGACGAAAATTAAACCAGATAGACGAACGTGAGCGGCGCAAGGTATGTGTCATAGGTGAGGATGTGAACAAGGCTCTTTTCCAGAATGGCAATCCTTGCGGGAAGTATGTCCGGGTAAACGGACTCTATTATCAGGTGGTAGGAGTGGTGAAAGCCAAGTCTTCCAACATCAGCATCAATGGGCGTGCGGCCGAGAGTGTCTTTATTCCTTTTAGTACCTTGCAGCAGAGTATGCACTTGGGCGATGAGATATTTTTAGTAGCGGCCAGTGTGCTTCCTGGTTATGATGTGAATGGCGTGATTGAACATGCCAAGCAAATCATTTTCCAGCAGAACCAGATTGCTCCGGACGACCCGCAGGCGCTGATGGTCATTAACTTCGCAGAGATGTTTGCCACCTTTTTCAATCTGTTTTTGGGAATAGACATTCTGGTTTGGATTGTCGGTTTGGGAACCTTGCTGGCGGGAATTATCGGCGTAAGCAATATTATGATGGTAACGGTCAAAGAGCGCACTAAAGAGATTGGTGTGCGCCGGGCTTTGGGTGCGAAACCCTTTGATATCATCTCGCAGGTGATGAGCGAAAGTCTGATGCTGACGGCTATGGCGGGTTTGCTGGGGCTGAGTTGCGGTGTTTTTCTGCTGGACTTGGCCAACCGGTTGCTGCTTGCCATGCCCAGTGATGATATAATTATGAAAGATCCCAGTGTGAATATCCAAATAGCCATAGCCGCAACGGTGGTCTTGTTGGTTAGCGGACTGATGGCCGGACTGATTCCGGCATGGCGGGCTATGCAGATTAAGGCGATTGACGCATTGCGGGATGAATAAAGTGAATAATAAATAAACGAGTTAAGAATATGAAGAACAGAGTTTTCAAGAAAATCATGCGTATTATATTGCTGGTTTTCGTTGGTGCGGCGGTAATCGGGACTTTCTATTTTCTTTGGAAGAAGGCTCAACCGGTGATTACGGTTTATGAGGTTGTGGAGCCGAAGACGGGAACGGTCGAGACGAAGGCGGTGGCGACCGGTAATATCGAACCGCGTTATGAGGTGGAAATCAAACCGCAGATTTCAGGCATTATTGCCGAACTGAAAAAAGAGGCGGGGCAGATGGTCAAAGAGGGGGAGATTATCGCCACGATTAAGGTTATTCCCGAAATGGTACAGCTGAACAGTGCCGAGTCGCGCGTGAATGTAGCGGAGATCTCGTTGAAGCAGGTAGAGGAGGTGTATAAACGGGACGAACAACTTTACAAACAGGGGGTGATCGCGCAAGAGGAATTTGAGACCAGTAAAGCCAATTATCAGAAGGCGGTTGAAGAACGGAATACGGCACAGAGCGAGTTGGAAATCGTGCGTGACGGTATCTCCAAGAACTCGAATGTCAGTAGTACGACACAGATACGGAGTACCATAACGGGGATGATTCTAGATATCCCGGTGAAAGTGGGAAACTCGGTGATTCAGGCAAACAATTTTAATGATGGTACCACCATTGCGACGGTGGCAGATATGAATGATATGATATTCAAAGGGAATGTGGACGAGACGGAAATCGGACGAATCCATGAAGGAATGCCGATAGTCCTGACAATCGGCGCCATGGAGAGCCGGAAGCTGGATGCCCAATTGGAATATGTATCTCCGAAAGGCGTAGAGGAAAACGGTGCCATACAGTTTGAGATTAAGGCGGCTTTGGAGGTGCCGGAAGATGCCTTTATCCGTGCCGGGTATAGTGCAAATGCCGAGATAATCCTGGAACGTGCGGAGGATGTGCTGACCATTCCGGAGAGCACGGTGGAGTTTAATGGAGACTCTACTTTTGTCTATCTGGTTAAGCAGGAAACGCCGGAACAGATATTCGAGAAGAAACCGATAGAAATCGGTCTTTCGGACGGAATACAGATTGAGGTGAAGAGCGGATTGACTTTGAAGGACAAAATCCGCGGTGCGGAGATTCAGGAGAATAACTGATGGGTAAGTTGACGAGTTAACAAGTAGACGAGTTGACAAGGGGGGAAACTTATAAACGAAAAAAGAAATACGTATGAGAAGAATGAATTTATCGATAGCGATGGCCGGCCTTTTGTGGGTTGGCGCTATGCAAGCCGACGAGCCGGTTAAGCAATGGAGCTTGGAAGAGTGCATCCGTTATGCGATTGAACATAATATCGACCTGAAGCAACGAGAATTGGAACAGGATAACCGGGAGGTGGAATTGCACACCAGCAAATACAGTTGGTTGCCGAATCTGAACGCTAATTTCGGACAAAATTTCGATTTCGGACGTTCGCCTTCGCGTACCGGTGTGATTGCAGACCAGAACTCCGCCAATTCCTCGCTTTCCATATCGATGAGTATGCCTTTGTTTGACGGACTGAAAACGCCGAACGACATTGCCGCAAAGAAATTCAACCTCAAGGCTGCGGCGGAAGGACTGAATAAAGCAAAGGAAGACCTTTCCATTCAGATAGCTTCTTATTATCTGCAGGTGCTTTATAACAAGGAGGTGCAACGGATTGCCGAACTCCAACTGGCGTTGAGTGAAGAGCAGGTGTCCAAAACAGAAGCATTGGTTAAAGCCGGAAAGGTGCCGTTGTCTCAATTGTATGATATCAAAGCCCAGGCGGCCAATGATGGCGTTTCATTGACGGAGGCCAGCAATGATGTGAGATTGGCTTTGCTTGATTTGGCCCAGAGTCTGGAAATGGAGCGTGACGGTATGGATTTCGACATCGTTGCGCCGACGATGGATAATGCTGTGGATAAATATATGAGCAGTATCATGCCTCCGGAGAATATCTATGACCATGCCGTGGCGTTTAAGCCGCAGATAAAAGAGCAGGAATATCTGTTGGAGAGTCAGAAAAAGCAGCTGAAAGTGGCACGTTCTGCCTATTTCCCGCAGTTGAATTTCGGAGCAAGTTATACGAACGGGTATTATCATTATTATACGGGCGATGTGGAGAGTATGCCTTTCAGTGATCAAATCTCCCAGAACGGCCGGAAAACTATCGGATTTACCTTGAGCATTCCTTTGTTCAATCGTTTTCAGGTACGCAACAGTGTGCGTCAGGCGAAAATCGGTATCCACAATCAGGAGCTACTGATGGAGAACGCCAAGAAGACATTGTATAAGGAAATTCAGCAGGCTTATTTTAATGCAACAGCGGCACAAGAGAAATACTTGGCTTCCGGTAAGTCGGTAGATGCCAGCAAGGAGGCATTCCGTTATGCGGAAGACCGTTATAATGCCGGGAAAAGTACCGTCTTTGAGTTTAATGAAGCGAAGACCAAATATGCGCAGAGTCTGGTAGAGCAGGCGCAAGCCAAATACAACTTTATCCTTCGTGCTAAGATTTTGGATTTCTACAATGGCATACCGATGAGTTTGTAAGAAATAAGTAGACGAGTTGACAAGGGAACGAGTAGACAAGAGAATGAGGGAACAAGTTAACAAGTAGACAAGGGAACGAGTTGACAAGGTTACCACATATAGGTATATTCCTTGTCTACTTGTCAACTCGTCTACTTGTAACTCAACTTGTCAACTCGTCAACTTGTTCCCTTGTCAACTGTTTTACTTTTTCACCTCTTTATAAATAGAATATCCTACGGCAACGATAAGCAGAAGGAGAATCAGGAAGCTGCTGTATGCCTCGACATTGGCGGCGATGATATATCCTTCGGGCTTAAATTCGAATATAATTTCATGCTCACCGGCAGGGATTCGCATAGCGCGTAGAATCCAATCGGCACGGAAATGATCCGCCGGTTTCCCGTCAATCGTTGCTTTCCATCCGGGTTGATAATAAATTTCCGAGAAGACCGCTACCTGGTCGGTCTGTGCCTGAGACGCATAAACCAATTTGTTGGGACGATAGGAAGAGAGCGTTATTGTTGCCGTCGAATCTGGTTGGGGGGTAAAACCTTCCAGTTGCGCGGCAAAACGTTCATCGACTACGGCCGTCCGTTTCGGGTCGATTTGCTCTAAAGCGGCAATCTCGGCATCCGCATTAGCAACGGTTTCTATATTTTGGACAAACCACGCATTGCCGTCTGCATAAGGATTGACCAACGGAGGTTGTTGCGGATTGTAGATGATATAGCGGGTATTCAGCATGTTCAACGAAGGACATGACGCAAATACCGGCAGGAAATCGGCGGCACTCTTCACATTCTGGAAGGTACCGATGATGGAGTTAATCTCTTTTTGCAGACGATGGTCGATGAGTTCCTGATAACGTCCTAACTTTGCTGCATGGTATCCGCCGATAGAATGATGGAAATAAGACGTAGAGGTATCCTGGAACGGATCGTTCAGGTTCAATACACGGTACGAACTCTTATCTTTCAGGATTTCCTTGTCAGCAACAGACTCTTTGTAATAATTTTTTACTTCTTGCTTTGAAACAAAGTCATCATGACTCAGGAAGCGTTTGTCGACTTTCCAAAGGTCGGTCAGAATCAGGAATACCATAGCCAGACCAAGCCACATAGCCGCACGGGGTTTCGTTTTGTTCCGGTAATAAGTAAGGATTGCCACAGCTGCTACAATAATATATAGTAATGAACGCCAAGCATCCGAAGAAGCCATTGCTTCACGGTCCATCAACAACGCATTGTAGAGATTATCCGGCAATTGGTAATATTGGTCATACGTAGAACGGAAGTCCAATAGTAGGCTTGGCATCAGGCAAACAATCAGACACAATCCGCCGGTAAGAATCAAGGCACTATAAAATCCGCGCTTGAAGAGTTTCGTGTCGACTTTATCTTCCATGATTTCTTTCAATCCCCAGATACCGATGATTGGAGCCACCAGTCCTGGAATCACTAATGCCATCTCTACCGTGCGGAACTTGTTATACATCGGCAAGTAATGGAACATGAAATCATTGAACCAGGCCATGTTTCTTCCCAACGCAAGGAACGTGAGGAAGAGCGCGCCGGCAAATAGCCACCATTTCATGGAGTCGCGGATGACAAACATTCCCAATACAAACAGGAAGCAGACTACTGCTCCGAAATATACCGGGCCGGAAGTAAAAGATTTGTCTCCCCAATAAGTGGGAGCCGCTATTTCTTGCCCTACTTGTGCACCGGCTTTCTTGGCCTCTTGGTAAAATTCAGAACTGGAATCCAGCGGTGTGCCAGATGCTGATCCGTAAGCATTCGGGATAAGCAAGGTCATCAGTTCCATTTTCCCGTAACTCCAGGCGAAAGCATAATCTTTATCCAATCCGCCGGACTTTTTCTCTATTTCTCCGTCTGCATTGGGTTTAGGGGTTAATTCGGAAGTCCCGCGTGTGGAGTGTTGCCCTAAGTCCCAGTGCGCATACAGATTTTTTGCGCCCGGAAGGACGGCAACAAGGGCGCATACTGCCATGATTGCCGTGACTTTTCCTAACTCCGCGAGTTGTTTGCTGCGTACCATCTTCACCAAATAGCCTATGTAGATGAAGAGGCAAAGCAATACTAAGTAATACGTAATCTGAATGTGCCCGTTTCCGATAGATAGAGCCACGCCTAACAAGAAAAGAATCGCTCCCCAAAAGTGCTTTTTCTTGAACAGAAGTGCCATGCCGGCCAATGTCAAAGGCATATAGGCAATCACGTAAGCCTTTACGATATGCCCGGCAAGGATGATAATAATATTGTAAGACGCCAATGCGAAGGCAAAAGCTCCGGCCAGTGCCAGCCACCAGCTTGCACCCATGATGCACATCAGCAAATAGAAGCAAACCAGTCCTACAAATACCATCGAGGCATCGTTGTAACTGATGGATTTGAACAATTTGTCGACAATCGAATAACGGGGCAGGTCGGGAGCCGGATTCCCATATCCCGAAACGTAAGGCATTCCTCCGAACATCGCATCCGACCATGCGCTGAACTCGCCCGGTTCGGCGGTGTCTTCGTATTGTTTCATCTGACTGTTTCCCATACCTGAAGCTTTGATGTCATCTCCTTGCCTCAAAGCTTTTCCGTCTAAGACCGACGGAGAAAAGTAAGCTACCGTAGCTATGAGCAGTATCAGTAATGCCACGATGTGCTTCATCCATTTTTTTAGTAATTCCTGCATATCGTTTATTTTTAGTTTTTGAGTTTTTAAGTTTTTGAGTTCAGGAAGTTATATTCCTTGAACAAATAAGTTCTATACCCGTCCTTTGAACCATTTTGCCCAATAGAAACGTATGGCAAACCAGACGTGTAGCAAAACGGTGGCAAATTTACCATAATATTTGCACATAATCGCATATCGCTCTTTTAAAGAAGCTTTTCGTTGTTGCGTGCTGATTCCGGCTTCGAGGAAATGCGACAGGACAAGGCGAGTATTGTAAATTACTTTTGCCTGCTTCAGGCAACGGATGCACCAGTCATAATCCGCGCTGAGATGATAATTTAAGTCATAACATGGAGCTATCTCCCGTTTGGGGATAAAAGATTGGTGACAGACCAGCATACCCATCCGGAAGCTTTTCCAACTTAGCTTCTTCGGAGCTTTGAGCCGGCGCATTCCCAGCATTTTCCCCTCTTTATCCACGATAGCCGTTTCTCCGTAAATCACATCCGGAAGCTCTTTTTTCTTTCCGATTTTTGTGGCTATCCGTTGGAGCGTATCGGCATTCGGGAAGGTGTCTCCGGCATTCAGAAACCATACATAATCGCCCGTTGCATGTTGCAACCCTTTGTTCATGGCATCATAAATACCTTGATCCGGTTCGCTTATCCAAAAAGAGATGCCGGGCGCATATTGCTTGATGAGGCCGATAGTCCCATCGGTCGAGGCCCCGTCTATGATGATATATTCGATGTTCGGATAAGATTGGCTGAGGATGCTCAGGATGGTACGCTCCAACCAATGGGCGGCATTATAGGTTACGGTTATGATAGTAAACTTAGGAGATGTATTCATGATTATGTCGTTTTTATGTCAATCCAAAAATTCTTCTACATGATAGCGCGGGCGATGTTTGACCTCCAGATAGATTTTCCCGATGTATTCGCCGGTAATGCCGATGGCTATCAGAATCAGACTCCCCAAGAACCAAACCGATATCATCAGAGAAGCCCAACCCGCGACCGTCTCGCCATGAAACCAGGCATATAGCGTATATCCGATGGCTATCAGACTACATATCAGGAACAGGAATCCCAACGAAGCGATGACACGCAAGGGGCGGATCGAAAAGGAGGTAATGCCATCAATGGCAAAGTTGAACATCTTGTGCAACGAGTATTTGGAGTTTCCCCCGCTACGTCCATTCCGGTCATAAAAAACGGAGCTGGAAGCATAGCCCAACAAAGGAACAATCCCGCGCAAAAACAGGTTTCGCTCATGATATTGGCTCTACTGCTCTACGGCACGCCGGCTCATCAACCGGAAATCGGCATGGTTGTAGATGGTCTTGGTGCCCAATGAGGCCATTAGCTTATAAAATAGACTTGCCGTATGCCGTTTGAAGAAAGAATCGGCTTCACGTGAACGGCGCACCCCATATACGATGTCGAATCCGGCAGGATATTGATCTATCATCTTTTCGATAGCCGAAACATCGTCTTGCAAGTCGGCATCAATCGAGATAATCGCGTCTACCCGTTGGCGGATAGTCATCAACCCTGCCATCAGTGCATTTTGTTGCCCCGTATTGAATGCCAGATTCAACCCTTTGATGTTCGGATTCCCGGCATGGAGCGTTTGGATAATCAGCCAAGTCCGGTCCGAACTCCCATCCTTCACGAAAAGAAGGAAGCTATCCGCTGTAAGCTTTTGTTTCCGGACCAATTCTTCTTTTAACCGGAGCAATACCGACGCGGCATTTTCCAATACCTGCTCTTCGTTATAACAAGGAATGACGATGGCTAAGAGGATGGGAGAGGGAATCATTTATTACTATTTAGGGTAATCAAACTTTCTATTCTTTTTAAGAATGATTCTGTTTGAGCAAAGAAAGGCTGAACTTCTTCCTCTGTCCAATCAAAAAGATCATCATAATCTCCTGATTGCCTCATATTGAATAACCGAGAAATAAGACGTCCGTCTTCTTTGGGCAATAATTCTTTTTTTACAAATTCCGCACCAATAATGTGTATGACTCCGGAATGAGAACGTGCGATGATACCTCGGTCTACTAATAGGGCAGAAGCCATATAGTAAGCGGCATAATATAATCTTGAAGCAGCTAAAGTCCAATGTCCTAAATGAGCATTGTCTGTTGCCTCTTGAAAACTTTTCCAAGCTTTTTGAATGCGATATTCAATAATTGCTTTTTTTTCTTCAATATTTAGCGTCATAAAACAATTCCTTCCGCTTCTACGTTTTTATGAAATAGGGTAAAACTTCTTTTTGTCCATTCATTAAAAGTATAAAGAATGGGATTTATTATTTCTCCAAGACTCCAACCTAACTCAATCAAAGGATAAGCTACGGTATCGAAATCCTCATTTCTTATCTTATCTTTCTCCAATAAGATAAGGATATCCCAGTCTGAATCTTCGCGTGCATCATTGCGTGCCCGAGATCCAAATAGAATCGCTTTTGCATTAGGGGCTACCGAATGCAATATCTGTTTAATTTCATTTATTATGTAATCTTGTGTTGCTTTCATCATCTGCAAATATACAACTTTCTTCTTATCCCTGCTAAAGTATATCCTCATAAAGGTGGATATATTGCTTGGCTACAATCTCTTCCGCATAACAACGCTTCACCTTTTCGACACAAGCCTTCGAGAGAGATTCCTTGTCGGGATGCTCCAATACCCAACGGATTCCATTAGCCAGATCTTCGGCCGATTTATATTCGGCTACATACCCGTTCTGCAAATGATCAATCATTTCCGGAATGCCCCCGGTCGTAAATCCTACACAAGGTGTCCCGCAAGCCATGGCCTCCATGATGGTGTTGGGGAGGTTGTCCTCCAAAGAGGGAATAACAAATGCGTCTGCGCATGAATAGGCTTTGGCGATTTGTCCTTCATTGGATAAATAACCCAAAATATGAGTCTTGAACGGAAGTAGACGTGAAAGCTCATCCCCATTATTTCCCATAAGAATGATTTCAATATCAGAAAAAGAGGCTAATAGTCGGCAGGCTTTTATAAAAAAATCAGCGCCCTTTCTTTGGTCTGATATTTTTGCCGCTCCGAAAAGAATCAGGAATTTATTAGCTGGTAGACCGAACGCTTGGCGTGCGATGCATTTATTTGTCGGTGAAAATGAGGCTGGAAGGGCGTTGGGGATAGAATGGAATTTTGCAGATTGCAATAAGACGCTTTGCATTCCTAAATGGGTAATCCATCGGCTACACCCTACAAAATGCACTTTCGCCCAATTTAACTTCTCTTTTTGTTTGAATGTCTGATGAGATAAATCCCAAACGGGATGGCTCAACATAGGGCACTCTTGGCAATGTTTCTGGTATTTCAGACATTCGCCGGGATAATGGCAGATGCTTGTGGCAGACCAAAGGTCGTGCATTGTCCAGACAATTGGTTTTCCGGAATCAATAATCTTTTTTAAATCAGATAAGGACAAAAAACCTTGGTTTATCCAATGCAAATGAATGATGTCGGCATTTCTAAATGCGGAGAGCTTGGTTATATCTGTCCCTGTATTGGCGATTGATACTTGGAACAGATTTTTTCTTGAAAAGCAATTACAGATAAAAATCACGAAACGCTCCCACACGAAACGTATCCAGTTAAGTTTCTGTTTTATAACGGAAGAATTAATGGATATAACCGATTCGTTATTGGTCTGTTTATCCCTCACCAGCATCTTGACCTCTATGCCTTGCTTTTGTAAGGCTCGCATCAACCGGTTGGAGGCAACCGCTGCTCCTCCCGTACGTTCGGAAGTATTTAAAAGGAGAACTTTCATTTAATTAGTTGATTTTTATTTAGAGATTTATTACTAAGATCAACTAACTCGTGTATTTCTCCAATCCGATTGTGGTAAAGTTCATAAAGTTTATGTCCGTTTCTTGTTGATTGTTCTGTGGTAAAGGCGCTGTTCCAAAGCCTCATACCTCCTACGCTTAAAGATTTAAAGTAGGCGTTATACCATGCTACTTGTAATCCTGATAGCCAAGTTCGAGCACAAAGCTCATAATCGTCGAATTGGAATGGTGCGAACGAAAAATCTATATGTTTTAGATGTTCTATAAAGAGAGTTTTATTAATCCACATCGGAGCACGATTAACCGCAGGAACAAAAGAAAAAGAAGCGTTCTGTAAAGCGTATTTCCCTCCATGTCCATGCTTTTTTTCTTCCTCAAATACAATATCCAATCCGTTTTTTCCTCCTAATATAGCTAAACGGGGATTTTGTTCAAAATAATGAATAGCTTGGTCAATCCAGTCTAAGTTTTCAAAATCGTCATCGTCTTGAAGTAATGCAATGTATTTCCCATTGGCAAATCGGATGGTTTTATCATACATAACATTTTCATATAAATCATTACTGCGAATTAAAAACTCATTGGCTCGTGTGAGCAATTTAGTTAGTCGTATAGAATGAGGTTTGTCAGAGCCGTCATCAATAACTATGATTTCACATTTCGGGTATTTGCGTAGCTTATGAACAATATGCTCTATTTGTAAGCTTTTGTTATGGGATTGCAATATGAAGCTGACTATAGGTGTATTTATATATCCTTTAGCGACCCACATTGCATATGTCTTTTGGTTTTGAGTTAGCTTTAATCGCTTTTGTAATGCTAAACGTATTTTATCTATAAGAAGTTTCATTATAAGCTTTTTTTGATTTTACCATTTAATCCTCCAAAAGTACGAAAATAATCTGTTAATCAAAAAAATCATGCTTATGTTCGTTTCCGTTCATGCCTATATTTGCCGGCGTTTATGCCTATCTTTTCGGACAAAGGTAGGCATGAATTTTGTTTTCATCGTTTCTCGTTTTGAAAGATTAATTGAAGATTTTCTTTTACTTGTGCCAAGAATTGTTCCGGTGTAAGAGCACGTTCCAATTCTTCATCAGGTTCCAATATATATTCCGGGGGAACATCTTGAAAGGTATGCGGATCGGATATGATTTGATAAATCTGGCCTTTATCGCTTTCAAGGAATAATTCTTGCCCATTATCCACTTTATCCAAGTAGAGGTTCGGGTTCGCTTGAAATTCGTTGGTAGAAATCAGTAACATAATGCTTTTTTGTTTTTGGCAAATATACAATATTCTCATTCCCCATACAACAAATACTTTTCCCGCATGGATTTGTATTCTTCCAGATCGGCTTGCCAGGTGGCGCGGATTTCTTCTTCGGTCATTCCGGCAATGATTTGCTTGCGGAGCTCATCGGTTCCGGCCAACAGATCGAACCATTTTGCGCGTGAGAAGAAGAATTTGGGATTGTCTCCGGATTTGTGATAGAAGTCCAGGACGAAGCGCAGGGTCAATCCGCCTTCGAAGGGATATTCCTGCAGGTTCACGCCATAGCAGAGCCGGTTCTTTTGTTGGGGATTCATGTCAAATCCTTGAATCGGGGTAGGCGTGAAGGTATAATCGCCGAACTTCTCGTCGGGATAGCCTATCATCTGGAATGGATGGTAGGTTCCCCGGCCGATGCTGAACGGGGTAGCCTCGAAGAAGCAGAGCGAAGGGTAAAGGCGGACGGACTGGTCGTTCGGCAGGTTGGGCGAAGGTTTGACCGGGAGCCAATAAGGGTCGCCATGCTTCCAGTTCAGCATCTCTACGACCCGGAGCTGGCAGGAGTTCGCGCCGCTCTTCAGCCAGCCCTCTCCGTTTATCATCCGGGCAAGCTCACCGATGGTCAACCCATGCAGAAGTGGTATCGGGTCGGTCCCGACAAACGAGCGGAAGCCGGGCTTACGTATCGGGCCGTCCACGAAATCGTTCGGGTTGGGACGGTCCAGGACGATAAACTCTTTCCCGTTCTCGGCACAGGCTTCCATGACGTAGTGCATCGTACTGATGTAGGTATAGAATCGTGCTCCCACATCTTGTATATCAAATACGACTACATCCAAATCTTCGAGTTGCTTGGTGGTAGGAGCTTTTTGTTTTCCGTAGATAGATACGATAGGAATACCGGTGCGCAGGTCTTTGCTATCGGCTATCTCCTCGCCCGCATCAGCCGTTCCGCGGAATCCGTGCTCCGGGGCGAAGATGCGTTTCACCTGGATGCCCGCGCCTACCAAGGTGTCTAACAGGTGTATTTGCCGGTCATGCAGGACCGAAGTCTGGTTGATGACCAATCCCACTTTCTTTCCGTCGAGCAGGGACGTGATGGTATCCATCCGTTCCGCACCCAAAACGATTTCGCCTTCATCTTGTGCGGCAAGGTGTCCGCAGAGGCAAAGCATCATACCGATAAATAGAATAATCTTTTTCATAAATATCTTGCATAAAGAATGAAAGCAAAGGTAATATTTTCCGGAATAGATTCTATCTTTGTGGAGGAAAATATAGAACAAAGGGGACTTGGAAATTAAATTTTATCCCAAAAGGTAGGGTAAAAACACTTTATTGTGTATTACTTATAACAAATATATAATAAGGAGGACAAGGATATGAAAAAGATTTTCAGTATCGGCATGTTATGGTTGCTGATTAGTTTCTGCTTGCAGGCAGAGACAATGGTCGTGGCTACATTTAATATCCGCAATGCGAATGGGGGGGATTCCATAAGTGGCAACGGATGGGGCCAGCGTTATCCCTATATTGCCCAGATGGCACAATTCCACGGATTTGAAATTTTCGGTACGCAAGAGGGGAAATATCATCAATTACAGGACCTGAAAACCGCCATGCCGGGGTATGATTACATCGGTGTGGGGCGTGACGATGGGAAGCTGGCGGGCGAGTTCTCGGCTATTTTCTATAAGCCCGACCGCTTCGAGGTGCTGGAGCATGGCGATTTCTGGCTCTCTACGGAAACTGACCATCCTAACAAGGGTTGGGATGCGGCTCTGCCCCGTATCTGCACGTGGGGAAAGTTCAAAGACAAGAAGTCGGGCTTCGAGTTCATCTACTTCAACCTCCACATGGATCATATCGGCGTACAGGCGCGTGCCGAGAGTGCCAAGCTGATTCTGAAAAAGGTCAAGGAGCAGCCCGCGCATATCCCGCTCATTCTTTCGGGAGATTTCAACGTAGACCAGACGAACGAGTCGTATGCTTTGTTGAACAATTCGGGCGTGATGCGTGATGCTTACGAGATGGCGGATTTCCGCTATGCTCCGAACGGGACCCTAAACGGATTCAGTCCGGACAGGATGAGCACAAGCCGCATTGACCATATCTTCCTTTCGGACGATTTTCATGTGTTGAAATATGGAATCCTGACGGATACTTACCGCATACCAACTAAGGAGAGTGCGGAAATAGAAAAGGACGGCAATTTTCCCAAGGAAGTGTCGATGCAGAAATATGAGGCGCGTATGCCGTCCGACCATTTCCCCGTGATGATTGTCGTAGAGTTTGCTAATTAAGCACAGTTTTAATCGTTTTCTACTCATGGGCTACAAGGCGCCGCATTTCTGCTTGATGCGGTTGCTTTGTAGCCGTTTTTTTGTGCTTTTTTATCCGTTTTCCTCAAAGATGTTATCTACGCTTTGAGGAAAATGGTCGTACGGCTCAAAGAATATATGATTCTTTGATGAATACGTTCATATATCTCAAATCCTATATTTATTCTTTGATAATAATGTTCGTATAGCTCAAAGATTATATAGGTGCTTTGATAAATAGATTCGTATTGCTCAAAGTGTCGGCATATTCTTTGAGGGAAATGAAAGCAGGAGTTGAATCCGGGGCCTATGCGGATAGCGTAATCGGGAATGCAATAGTATTGTAACTTATTGTTAAGGGAATGTCATATCCGGGAAACACTTTTTTAATATAGATACTGTTCCTTTGCAGCGTTGAAACCAATTTAAATAAAATCAATATGAATTTAACGAACGAGCTTACTCGGATTACGCGATTTTTATGTGTAGCTGGTGCTTTGACGAGTGCGGCCCCCGTATTCGCCCATGTGGTGGATGGTCCTGCCACTCCCGTCATGCAGCAGAATGAGTTTGAAGTGAAAGGAACGGTAGTTGACGAGACCGGTACTCCGGTGATTGGTGCGAACGTCATCGAAAAGGGAACGACCAACGGTGTGGTGACAGACCTGGACGGAAACTTTGCTTTCCGCGTGTCAAACCGGAATGCGGTTTTGCAGGTCTCTTATATCGGTTATACAACGCTGGAGATAAATCTGGAAGGCAAGAATGAATTGCAGATTCAACTGAAGGAAGATTCGCAGAGTCTGGACGAGTTGGTGGTGGTAGGTTATGGCGTACAAAAGAAGGTCAACCTGACCGGTTCCGTAGCCCAGGTTTCCTCCGAAGAGCTGGAAGACCGTCCGGTGGCCAATGCGACGCAAATGCTGCAAGGTACGATGCCGAACGTCAACATTACCTTCTCGACCGGCGAGCCGGGTGCGGGCGGTTCGATTAATATCCGTGGCCAGGCTTCGCTGAATGGTGGCGAACCGCTGGTGCTGGTCGATGGAGTTCCGGGAGATATCAACCGCATCAATCCGCGCGATATCGAGTCCATCTCCGTATTGAAGGATGCCTCTGCATCGGCTATCTACGGAGCACGTGCGGCGTTCGGTGTTATTCTGGTAACGACCAAGAATGCCAAGGAGGGAAAGACCAGCGTGACGTATAGTACCTTCTTCGCTACCTCAAAGCCGACGGTGAGCACAGACTTCATGACGAATGGTTACGAAACGGTAAGTCTGGTGGATGAGGCGTTCCGCCGTGCTACGGGTAATACCTATACGCGCTATACGGAAGAGGATATGGCGGAACTGGAAGCCCGCCGCTATGACAAGACGGAAGATCCGTCCCGTCCGTGGGTGGTGGTCAAGAACGTGAACGGCCGTGACATTTATAATTATTACGGTAACTACGACTGGTGGAACACGGTGTTCAACAGCCATCAGCCTTCCCAGTCGCATAGCGTGAACGTGCAGGGCGGAAATGAGAAGCTGAACTTCATGCTTTCCGGAAATTATTATGCGAAAGACGGTATCATGAAGATCAATACGGATAAGTTCAAGTCGTACAACTTCCGTAGCAAAATCAACGCGCAGATATTCCCCTTCTTGAAGATTTCAAACAATACCTCGTATTACGACAGCTCGTACAGCTATTATGGACGTGAGGGCGGAGGTAATGGAAACTTCACTTACGTTTCCGTACACGCGCTTCCGGCTTATGCGCCGATGAACCCGGACGGAACGGCTACTTATAATACCTTGAAGAATAACTATTCGATTGGCGACGGTATTTTTGCCGCGTTGATTGACGGAGGTATGCGCGGTAACAATGGCGTGCATGAGTTTACGACGACTACAGGCTTGCAGCTCGACATCACGAAGCATCTGAAGTTGAATGCCGACTATACTTATTCGTTCGACATAACAGCCGATAGGAATCGCACCACCGTAGCAGAATATTCCATCCAGCCGGGCGTGTTGGAAGAGGTGCCTAACTACAACACCGACCAGTTGAAGAAAGAGATGACTTTCGACCCGATGCACGTGGTGAATGTCTATGCCAACTACAACCAGTCGTTCGGCAAACATACGGTTAGCGCAACCGCCGGTATCAACTACGAGAACAAGAAGCACTCGCGGATGTTCGCTTCCCGTAAGGATTTGATTTCGGACGACCTGAACGACCTGGATTTGGCTACCGGCGATATGCTGATAGAAGGCGGAGCCTACGATTATGCCTTGTTCGGCTTCTTCTTCCGTGCGAATTACGACTACAACGACCGCTATCTGCTGGAGGTGAGCGGACGCTACGACGGTACTTCCCGCTTCAAGAAAGGTATGCGCTACGGCTTCTTCCCTTCGTTCTCTGCCGGATGGCGTATGAGCGAAGAGGCTTTCTTTGAGCCTGCGAAAGAGGTGGTCAACAACTTGAAGGTGCGTGTCTCTTACGGTTCGCTGGGTAACCAGGCGGTCAATTCCAGCAGCCCGAACTATTATCCGTATATCACGACCATGGGTATGGCCCTGTCAAACTGGTTGATTAACGGACAGAAGACGCAGAATGTAAGTGCCCCGACTCCGGTGATTGATAACCTGACTTGGGAGAAAGCGACAACAACCAACGTTGGTCTGGATATGAGCTTCCTGAACAACCGGTTGAACTTCTCGGCTGATGCATACGTCCGCAATACGACAGATATGCTGGTGCCGGGTATGACGTTGCCGGGTGTGTTCGGCGCTTCTTCTCCGCAACAGAATGCCGGAGACTTGCGCACGAAGGGATATGAAATCACCTTGAACTGGAACGATCAGTTCGACTTGAAGGGCGAGCCGTTCCGCTATGGCGTGTCTTTCGTGCTGGGTGATGCGGTTTCTGATATTACCCGCTTCAACAACCCGGACAAGATTCTTACCGATTACTACGAAGGCCAGCGCGTGGGTGAAATCTGGGGGTACAAGATTGACGGTTTCTTCGCTACCGATGAGGAGGCTGCCAATTGGAAGATTGACCAGTCGCTGGTGAATACGCAGATTCAGAGTGCGCCGGGCGAGTGGGGACAGCTCCGCGCCGGGGACTTGAAATATGTAGACCTGAATGGTGACGGCAAGATATCTCCGGGGGAAAACACGAAAGACAATCCGGGTGATAGAGTCGTAATCGGTAATAATCAGCCGCGTTACAACTATGGCTTCAACCTGAACGCAAGCTGGTATGGTTTCGATATCGCTGCCTTCTTCCAGGGTATCGGCCGCCGCGACTGGTACCCGAGTGCGAATGCCGATAAGTTCTGGGGGCCTTATTCCCGTCCTTACTTCTCCTTCATTCCGGAGAATTTCACGGATTTGATTTGGACGCCTGAGAATCCGGACGCTTACTTCCCGGTATTGCGTGGCTATACGGCGTTGAACGGCGGCGGATGTCTGAACACTCCGAACGACAAGTATATCCAGAACATCGGTTACCTGCGTCTGAAGAACTTGGTTATCGGCTATACGTTGCCGAAGAAGTGGATGGACAAGATTTGCGTGCAGAACTGCCGCCTGTATGTCAGCGGCGAGAACTTGCTTACTTGGACTCCGTTCATGACCGATTATATCGACCCGGAACAGCCGATTGCCGACTCGAACGGCCGAAGCTATCCGTTGTCCAAGACATTCTCTGTCGGATTGGATATTACGTTTTAATCATTCATTAACCAGATAAGAAAAGACATTATGATAAAGAAAATAATTTGTGTGGCATCAATAGGATTGTTGTTCACCTCCTGTGACCTGGAGAAATATCCGTTGGATGCCGTATCGCCGGAGACTTTCTTTAATACGGCAAACGACCTTCAGCTTTACACGAACTCTTTTTATAATATGTTGCCAAATGCTGAAGGGGTCTACAACGAGGATGTGGACAATATCATTAAAACCAGCCTGAGCGATGAGATGCGCGGTACGCGTATCGTCCCGACCGAAGGCGGAGGCTGGGACTGGGGAAACCTGCGCAACATCAACTTCTATTTGGAAAATTCCGTGAAGTGCGAGGACGAGGCGGCTCGTGTGCGGTATGATGCGTTGGCGCGTTTCTTCCGCGCATACTTCTACTTTGATAAGGTGAAGCGTTTCGGCGATGTGCCTTGGTATGATCAGGTGATTGGCGACCAGGACACTGAGTTGCTCCAGCAGCCGCGTACTCCGCGTGCCGAGGTGTTTGCCCACATGATGGAGGACATTAACTATGCGATAGACAATCTGCCGTCGGATAAGGCCATCAACGAGGTGACACGTTGGACGGCGTTGGCGTTGAAAGCCCGGATGTGTTTGTATGAAGGTACGTTCCGCAAGTATCACACCGAGTTTAACCTGCCGGATGCCAATACCTGTTTGCAGGATGCTGTTGAGGCGGCTGAAACGTTGATGAACGAAAGCGGTTATACCATTTACAGTACGGGCAATCCGGATTCGGATTACCTGAATTTCTTCGCTTCGCACAATGCCATCGAGACAGAGGTAATCTTGGCTCGCGATTATGATGACGGTCTGCAGATTTACCACAACTTCAACTACTATACGATGACGGCTTCATACGGCCGTCCGGGATTGGAGAAGCGTCTGGTGAACAGCTATCTGATGCGCGACGGTTCCCGCTTTACCGACCAGCCGGGCTACGAGACGATGTTCTTTACGGATGAGGTGAAGAACCGTGACCCGCGCCTGAGCCAGACTATCCGCACGCCGGGATATACCCGTATCGGCGAGACCGAGACCTTGGTGCAGGAGTTTGGTGCCACAACAACCGGTTACCAGCTGATTAAGTTTGTTACCGAGCCGGCTTACGATACCTACGACAAGGATATCAACGATATGCCTATCTTCCGTTATGCGGAGGTATTGCTGAACTATGCGGAGGCTAAAGCCGAACTGGGCACGTTGACTCAGGCGGATTTGGATAAGTCGGTCAAGCTGATTCGCGACCGTGTCGGGATGCCGAACATCAATATGGCGGAAGCCAATGCCAATCCGGACCCTTATTTGGAATTGCAATATCCGCACGTGGCCGGAAATAATAAAGGGGTTATCCTGGAAATCCGCCGTGAGCGTCGTATCGAGTTGCTGATTGAGAACTTCCGTTGGGACGATATGATGCGCTGGAAAGAAGGGGCTACCTTCACGCAGCAATTCAAAGGCATGTATTTCCCCGGTTTGGGCAGTTACGACCTGGATGCCGACGGCGAAATCGATATCTGTCTGTATGAAGGTGAACGGCCCACGGTAGAAGGCAGCTCGGTGGAATATCTGCAGTTGAACAGCGATATCACCTTGGAGAACGGAACTTCCGGCTGCATCGTGGTCAATCCGCAGATTGATAAGAAGTGGGATGAGAATAAGGATTATCTGTATCCGATTCCTATCACCGAACGCAACTTGAATAACAACCTGACTCAGAACCCGGGTTGGGACGACGGCCTTGACTTTTAGTAAAGATGGAATCGAAATAGTTAGGCAATTTTTTTGAGGTTAATGAAGGAGCCCGGCTGCCGGTAGTGCGGTCGGGCTTCTTAAATTAGAGGGGAAATGCATGTCCTTATTATATAAATATGTATCTTTACAAGCGAATTATAAAAAATCGGATTATGGAAGCTATGAATATAGATGCTTTGCGTGTGGAATTGGTACGTGATATATTGGACATCGATAACCTGGACGTACTGAAAAATCTGAAGCGTACTTTGGGACGCGCCCTTGCTAAATCGCAGCAGATAAACAAGGTGGAAGAAGATGAAGTGGAATATATCTCGAAAGCGGAGATATTGAACGGAATCCGTGAGGGGTTAACGGAGTATTATACGGCTAAGAAGGAAGGGAAAGTTTTACCATTAGCGGAGGACTTGTTAGATGAATTATAAGATTGAGCCAAATTAGTCGCTCAAGTGCAGCATGAATTTTTCAACTTTTAATTTTCAATTTTCAATTTAAACATTTACCTTTATCGCCGAAAACAAGAAAGATAGAGA
>URGO01000035.1 GCA_900547435.1 uncultured Parabacteroides sp. | reverse complement strand
TTGCATACGCCGCCGTAACGCAGAGCGGCGTGTCTTTCGACCGGCAATTATGGATGCGGCCGGAGATTGTTGCCGGAATGCAGATGATAACCGATTCCATCCACAAGGAGGGGGCTGCCGCAAGCATCCAGTTAGGCCATTGCGGAAATATGTCTCACCGAAGCATTTGCGGACAGACTCCCGTAG
Source organism: uncultured Parabacteroides sp. (assembly GCA_900547435.1). GTDB lineage: Bacteria > Bacteroidota > Bacteroidia > Bacteroidales > Tannerellaceae > Parabacteroides. The sequence continues at coordinate 22,228 of URGO01000035.1, read as the reverse complement.
GTGCCTCTACCGGATTCAACCTGTATTCGCCTACTTTTGTCCGCGGATTACGGAAAGATGAACTGCCCGTAATGGCGAAGGAATATGGAAAAGCCGTGCGCCTGGCACGCGAATGCGGATTTGATGCCGTAGAAATCCATGCCGGGCACGGATATCTGATCAGCCAGTTCCTTTCTCCTTATACCAATCACAGACATGATGAGTACGGAGGTTCGTTAGAAAACCGAATGCGCTTCATGGATATGGTGATGGAGGAAGTCATGAAAGCCGCCAAAGACGACATGGCCGTTCTGGTGAAGATGAATATGCGTGACGGATTCAAAGGGGGCATGGAATTGGACGAATCCTTGCAAGTGGCGAAACGCCTGAAAGAAGACGGTGCACATGCTTTGGTATTGAGCGGAGGTTTCGTCAGCAAGGCACCGATGTATGTCATGCGCGGAGCAATGCCCATCAAATCAATGACCTATTATATGAATTGCTGGTGGTTGAAATGGGGCGTCAGAATGGCAGGACGCATGATGATTCCGACCGTACCGTTCAAGGAGGCTTATTTTCTGGAAGATGCCTTAAAGGTCAAAGCGGAAGTCAAAGACATCCCGCTGGTGTATGTTGGTGGATTAGTGTCGCGGGCAAAAATCGAAGAGGTTCTGAACTCCGGCTTCCCCTTCGTGCAGATGGGACGTGCATTACTGAACACCCCGGATTTTGTCAACCGCATGAAGACGGAAGAGGACTATTGTTGCGATTGCGGACATAGTAATTATTGTATAGCGCGCATGTACACCTTGGATATGGCATGCCATAAGCATCTGAAAAACAAATTGCCCGACTCCCTGCAACGTGAGATAGAACAACTAGAAAAGGAGGCTAAAAGATGAAAGGACGTGCTGTTATTACCGGAGCCGATGGCGGAATGGGAATGGAAATCACCCGTGCGGTGGCATCGGCCGGCTATGAGGTCATCATGCTTTGCTATGATGCACAATCCGGAATTGCTTGCCGGAATAAAATAGTCAAAGAGACAGGCAATGACCGGATAAGAGTCCGTCAGGTAGATTTGTCGGATATGTATTTGGTCTGGAAAGCAGCCCAAAGATTGTTGAATGATAACATTCCGATCCGTTTGCTGATGAACAATGCCGGAACCATGTGTACGCATTTCCAACTAACGCCCGATGGATTGGAACGAACAGTAGCGGTCAATTATGTAGCACCTTATTTGTTGACGCGCATGTTATTACCTTTGATGGAGGAAGGAACACGGGTGGTTTGCATGGTTTCATGTACGTATGCAATCGGAAAGATAACGCCCGAATTCCTCACACGGGGGAAAAAGGGCTGTTTCTGGCGTATTCCAATTTATAGCAACACGAAACTGGCTTTATGGTTATTCGTCCGCAAGCTGGCTTTGCTGGTAAAAGAAAAGGGAATCCTGGTGAATGCGGCCGACCCCGGCATCGTATCTACAGATATTATCCGTATGGATATGTGGTTCGACCCACTGACCGATATCTTCTTCCGTCCTTTTATCCGCACACCTAAGCAAGGAGCGGCTACCGCGATTCATCTCCTATTGGATGAATTGCCAGAAGGAACAACCGGAAAGATGTTTGCCTCTTGCAAGGAACGGAATCTGTCAGAGAAGTATTTGCAACATCCGCAAATGGATTCCCTCTGGAAAGATACGGAAGATTATTTGCGGGAAGAATGTAAAACAGAACTACAACAAATCAATAATTATTGAAGATTATATGGAATCAATCAGACAAATATTCCGAATCGGACACGGACCGTCCAGTAGTCATACTATGGGACCGATGCGTGCCGCACAAATGTTTCTGGATAAGAATCCCGAGGCGGTACGATTCGAAGTAACATTATATGGAAGCCTGGCGGCTACGGGGAAAGGACACATGACCGATAAGGCTATCCTGGATGTGTTGAGTCCGAAAGCGCCGACAAATATCATCTGGAAACCGAAAGTATTCCTTCCTTTCCACCCGAACGGAATCTTGTTCGAAGCATGGGATGCGGACGGGAAGAAATTGGATTCATGGACTATCTATAGTATCGGCGGAGGAACATTAGCCAACGAAACCTATAACGAACAGACCGCTACGCAAGTATATGACATGAACCATATCCGCGATATCCAAGCATGGTGTGAACAAACCGGATATTCTTATTGGGAATATGTAGAACAGTGCGAAGGAAAGGAAATATGGGATTATCTGGCCGAGGTCTGGGAAGTTATGCAGGATGCCGTTCGTCGCGGATTGGAAGCTGAAGGTATACTCCCCGGCGGACTGGGAATCCGACGGAAAGCATCCGATTATATGATTCGTGCACGCGGTTATGGGAGCAGCATCAAAAGTCGAGGATTGGTCTACGCGTATGCGTTAGCTGTATCAGAAGAGAATGCTTGCGGAGGGAAAATTGTGACCGCCCCGACATGCGGTTCTTGCGGTGTTATCCCTGCTGTACTTTATCACCTGAAAGAGACGCGGGAGTTCCGCGATTCCCGTATTCTCCGTGCATTGGCTACGGCCGGATTGTTTGGCAATGTTGTTCGCACCAATGCTTCCATCTCGGGAGCCGAGGCCGGATGCCAGGCCGAAGTGGGAGTAGCTTGCTCTATGGCTGCAGCGGCGGCCAGCCAATTGTTTGGAGGTACTGCCGCGCAAATCGAATACGCCGCTGAAATGGGACTGGAGCATCACTTGGGATTGACCTGCGATCCGGTCTGTGGATTGGTGCAGATCCCGTGTATAGAACGTAACGCTTTTGCGGCGGCCCGCGCATTGGATGCCAATACCTTCTCCAACTTCTCGGATGGCAGGCACCGAGTTAGCTTCGACCAAGTAGTAGAGGTAATGAAACAGACGGGTAACGATCTGCCCAGTCTTTACAAGGAGACTTCAGAAGGCGGATTGGCAAAAGGATATACAATGAATCATTAGAAGATAAACAGACACGGGAACAAGCCGCAGGGGATTTTATTTTATGCTTCAAAAGCCTTGACTGCTTGTTCCCGATTAGCTCTCCCTCCTCATTATTTATGCACATTCTTACGCAAAATGTGCAATTATTCAAAAAAGAAACCTATCTTTGCAGCCGTTTATGCCGGATGGCATAGTTTTTATTCACATTAAACTTATTTTATGAAAAAAATTATCGCATTAGCGTGTTTGTCAGCGCTGCCTTTTTCGTATACGGCAGCAGAAGGTTTTCAAGTGAACGCGCAGAGTACGAAACAGGCGGGTATGGGACATGTCGGAGCCGCTATGAAGTTGGGTGCCGAAAGTATGCACTTCAATCCGGCGGGATTGGCTTTTATGGATAAAACTATCGATTTATCCGCAGGAGTATCCGGGGTATTTGCGCACGCGAAGTATTCCAGCAGCAAGTATTATTCTTTTGTGGATAATAATACAGCTATAGCCTATGATTATACCGCCAAGACTGATAACACGCCAAGTACGCCGCTTTATGTTTATGCCGGGTTCAAGATTTATGATAATCTGGCGGCCGGTATATCGCTGAATACTCCGTACGGAAGCGGCATTAATTGGGGGAACGATTGGCAAGGGGCGCATCTGGTTCAGAATATTTCCTTACAGGCTTTCAACTTGCAGCCTACCGTGGCCTGGAAGATTACAGATAAGTTGAGCATCGGAGCCGGACTGATGGTGATGTTTGGTAACATATCTTTGGATCGCGCGCTGATCGGGCCGGGCTCGATGACGGCTGTCGGACAGAGCATGGTCAATGCCATACCGGAGAATATGCTGCCGCTGGTGAAACCGATGGTAGAGCCTATCATGGAGAAGCTCTCGCGTTATGAGGAGACCTCGGCAGCGTCTGTTTCGCTCAACGGAAGCTCGCAGACCCGATTCGGTTTTAATGTCGGCGCTATGTATGATATTAATGATAAATGGACCGTGGGGCTCTCCTATCGCTCGAAGGTAACCGCTAAGGTCAATGAGGGGGACATCCAACTGCGTTATGCCAACCGCGAACATTTCGAAGGGGTTTTGGAGCAAATCAACAGCCTTATCGCCATGGCTAAACAGATGGGGATTCAGGGATTGCCCGATGGTATTAATGTTCCACCGCTGGAGACCGGGACATTTTCGGCCGAACTTCCGCTGCCGGATAACTGGAATGTGGCGTTGACCTATCGCCCCACGCAGAACTGGGTAATCTCCGGTGAGGTGCAGTTCGTCGGCTGGAATGCCTATAAATCCTTGGACGTAAATTTCCATCCGGATTCCGAGTTGGGCAAGTACAACATCGCGGCACCAAAGGAGTATGAGAATACCCGCATCTACCGTATCGGTGCGCAATATGCCACGACCGACCGTCTGGATATCCGTTTCGGAGCTTATTTTGACGAAACGCCGGTCAAGAGCGAGTATCTGAATCCGGAAACTCCCAGTATGAATAAGTTGGGCCTGACGGCAGGATTCAGCTTCCGTCCGTTGCAGCGCCTGTCGGTCGATTTCTCGTTCTCCTACGTGCAAGGCTTCGCGCGCGACGGTTCTTATACGGATGCTGATTTGCTGGGCAATCCGCGTACGTTCGGCGGACATTATCAGGCTTATGCACTGATGCCGGCTATCGGTCTTTCCTATGGATTTTAAGGATAATGGCCGGTGATTCAATCGGCAATTGCTACTTTATACGGAAAGGATTTTTGCTTCATCGGATTAAGTATTTAGAAGCAAAGAAGAAGGGTCTACTGACTATCCGGTCAGTGACCCTTTGTTTTAGATGGAGATACCGGAAAGGTTTTTACCATCTGTTATTCAGAAGCCAAATTACCTCGTGTTATTTTCTTCCGCTTACCTGATAGGGATATCGACTCATCCTTTTACGGCTACGATTTCAACTTCTACCAAGGCATTCTTGGGCAAGGTCTTCACGGCTACGGCAGAGCGTGCCGGGAAATCTCCGCTGAACTGTGCGGCATAGACTTCGTTCATTGCTGCGAAATCTGCCATGTCGGCCAGAAATACCGTAGTTTTTACCACATCATTTATCGTAAATCCTGCTTCGGAGAGGATTGCTTTCACGTTTCGGAAGGACTGCTCTGTCTGAGCCTTTACACCACCGTCAGGAAATTCTCCCGTTTCCGGATTTAATCCCAATTGCCCGGACGCGAATAACATATTTCCTGCTTGAATAGCCTGGCTATAAGGGCCGATGGCCGCAGGTGCATTTTTAGTTGCAATTACTTTCTTCATAGATATATTCATTAAATATTAGTTGTTTTCTTTTAGCATCCGCTGGCGCACTACCTCGTAAATAAGTATGGATGAAGCTACCGATACATTTAGCGAACCAATAGTGCCGAATTGCGGAATCTTAATCATGCCGTCGCAGATGCGCAGGTTTTCAGCCGAAACACCGGTGTCCTCCGCGCCCATAACGATGGCTGTCGGCCCGTCATAGCATACATGAGTATATATATCGGCAGATTTCTCGGAAGCGGCATACACCTTCACGCCACTTTGTTGCAGATAGCGTATGGCCTGATTGATGCTTATTTCCTTGCATACCGGCAGACTGTGCAAAGCACCTACCGAGGTTTTAATGGCATCGGCATTGACCGACACACTCCCCTTTTGCGGAATAACGATGGCGTCCACCCCTGCGCATTCGCACGTACGAGCTATCGCCCCGAAATTGCGTACGTCTGTAACGCCGTCCAAAAGAACAATAAACGGGTCTCGTCCTGCCTCATAAACAAACGGGATAATATCTTCCAATTTTTGGTATGTAATAGCCGAAATAAAAGCAATCACGCCTTGATGATTCTTTCGGGTGTACCGGTCCAAGCGTTCTTGCGGAACTCGTTGAACTTGAATCATTTTTCCGCGAAGGGTGTCAAACAGCTCTTTTGCCAGCTCTCCCTGCAAATCACGGCGTATCATTATCTTGTCAATCTCTTTTTCTGCCTGAATGGCTTCGATAACGGCCCGTATACCAAATATGAATTCGTTTTCTTTCATTTTTTGCAAATTTCTTTGCTGCAAAGATAGTAAATTATTTCTTTTTTGTATCTTCGTGGCAAAATTTTTTAATAACGACTAACAACTACATCATGAAAAAATCAGATTTCCTATTTTTGGTACTTGTCATCCTGTTGTTTGCTCCGTTTTTTGTAAATGAATCGCTGTATGACTGGTATAAAATATTCAATGCCGAGTATGGTATGGTCATGAGTTTTCTTAAATTTGCTATACTTTCCACTCTGGGTGAGCTACTTGGACTACGTCTCAGTTCGGGTGTATATTTGAAGCCCGGCTTTGGAATCGCCCCACGTGCCGTGGTTTGGGGGATATTAGGCATGGGTATCAACCTGGCTATGATTATCTTTTCCAACGGAGTACCGGTAGCACTCGAATATATCGGAATGAGCCATGCTTCGACCATTATAAACGCTCCGCTCTGTTTAGAAAAAGTGTTCGTAGCCTTTTGTATTTCCGTAGGAATGAATGGCATCTTTGCTCCGGTATTTATGACCTTCCATAAAATAACAGATACACATATACTGGCTTGCGGAGGCTCACTTCGCGCATTAGCCACGCCTATATCTATGACACAGATTATGACGAATCTGAATTGGTCAGCCCAATGGAATTTTGTATTCAAGAAAACCATTCCATTCTTCTGGGTACCGGCACATACCATAACATTCCTGCTTCCGAGTGAAGCACGTGTACTATTCGCAGCACTCCTGGGTGTAGCATTAGGCGTATTGCTGGCAGTAGCAGCCCGGATGAAATAGGAAGAATCGCCTACCCGACCGCAGGAAGTATTTCCGAAGAAACAGAACCATCGCTTTGAGCGAAAATAGTATTTCCACAGAAATAGTATTATCGCTCAAAGTGATTTTTTTATTTCTCAAAAAACAGGCTTACTGATTAAAGCGACAATCCTATTTCTTAAAATATACCGCTTCTGACAAAATCAGCAAAGGTACTTCATAAAAAATACGCTGTTCGATTCAATCAACAGCTCTACTCCTTAATATATATAGGTGTTGATTGAATCAGCAAGGATAATTCATAAATAATAAGTAAATTGACTAAATCAGCAAAAATACTCTCAAAAGAAAACTTTTACAGATTATTTCTTCGGAAATACTTGCACAATCAAAGAAGAAAAGCTACATTTGCTGTGTGAAAAAATTTCGTAGAATAATAAATGAATACCGCAAAGCAAATATATCCTTTATACTTATCAAGATTACGTACTAACGAAGTATTCGGCTATCTTACCTCTGTAATCAATAGCATCACCTACCTTACAGATACAGGAAAAGATTCAGCTATAATTAACAATAGGATTACACAATTCAAAGAAGCCTATAAATCATTCGATGATGCCCTTAATATCTCATTCATAACCGATATAAATGCGCAAGCCTCACAAGCAGACAAGACACGATGCCATGCCTGGTCAGGGACACGCAATTACATCATATCCATGCATGTACATCCTAATGAGCAGGTAGTATCCGCAGCCAAAGAAGCCAAGCACTTGTTCGACAAATATGAAAATCCGGCAAAAATATCCAATCTCGAAGCAGATGGTATCTTACACAATCTTCTGAAAGATTTGTGGGCGATAGACAAAGATAAACGCGCAGCCCTATCCCTTGACATCTGGTTGAATGATTTGGAAAAGAAAAACAATGCATACCATACGGCAGTCGAGCAACAAAGAGAAGCGATATCAACTAAAAAGAAAGGTATCGTAAAACAAACCCGCCTCGCAGCCGAATATGCCTATCGTCAGCTGGTCAATACAATCAACGCAACTATACTTATAGACCCACTTACGGACTACTCCAACTTTATAAACTATGTAAATGCGCTGATAAACGATCAAAAATCCATACTGAAAACAAGACAAACAAAACTAAGGAATAAAGAAGAAAAGGAAATTCTATAAGGTCAACAACTAAAGCTATTCCCGGCAATCTCATGCATCTTATTAACAAGCCTGCAGATATGATGTTTGTCAGCCACTGCATGGCCGACAAACATCAATACCGGAATCTGCATTCCCAAAACAGAACGCCCAACAGGTCTGCTTTCACTATTTAGTCTTCGGCACTGTGAATATAGGCAAATAAATAAATATACCGATAATAGACATTATCAATCCTCCAATAGTACCGGCAGCTAAGGGAAACCAGAACGCCTCCTTATCCTCACCGATCATGAACGGAATGAACCCCAAGATCGTCGAAATTACCGTCAGTGAGATAGGCGTGATTTTAGCATTCCAAGCCTTAAGATAAGCACGGAGCGGCGTCATACATGGGAAGCGCCGACGAATCTGGTTGTATTCATTCAAGATATAGATGCTGGCATTCACTGTAATACCGCACAAAAGCACGAACGAGGCGAACCCGCCCTGATCGAAGTTAAGCTTGAACCAATAGAACGTCAGAAAGACTCCGATATACGAAATCGGGATGACAAAGATAATCGCCAAAGGTTGCTTCAACGAATTAAACAGGATACTGGTGGTAAAGAAGATAATGACAATAATCAGCAATAAAAGCAGGTATTGCGAGTTATCACTATCTTCCCAACTCCAGAAAGCCCGGTCCACTTCGGCTGTATATCCCATCGGGAGTTGCTTCTGAAACTCCTTTACGGTCTCTTTCTGAATCTTATTACCACGGTTGGATGATCCGATATATTCATATTGCAGGCAGAGCTTATATTGCTGATTCTCCTTGGCAATCTGCTGCGGCATCTGCCCTTTCTCGACCGTAGCCAGTTCGGACAACTTGTAATACTTATCACCCACTCTTTGCGGGACATACTGCATATTCCAGATATCATACTCGTGTGACTGGCGCGAAGTGAGTTTCAGATTTTCTGACTCGTTCTCCACCAGGATATTTCCGGCATAGATATCCTTACCGAACACCGGACTGACAGAAGCGAAAAGCTCCATCGGACGGATATTCTCCTGCGCCATACGCGCTTTATCCAAGTTAAAATAAAACTCCTGATAATCATCCTTCCACCATGAGAACTCCGAATTAATCAGCACATCTTTTATACGCCGATTGGTAAGCAGTTCGGCACGGAGCTTCTCCGCCCACTCATAAAGTTCATCATAATTATAACCAAACATCTCAATGCGATAGGAACCGGCCCCCTCGCGTACATCGTTGCTGAACCCCTGGTCCATCAATCCCCAGACGCCCCAGCTACCGCCACCCAGTTCGAGAGCCTTGCTGATGACCTGACTCTTCAACGTATAGGGAAATCCGCTCCGTTCCGCCTCTCGCGTGAAATATACATCAATCCCCGCTTGCCGAGCGTTATAGATATTGGTCTGGAACTGGCGTATCTCCTTATGCGTACTTAAGAATGCCTCCATGCGATTGATTAAGGTATTCATCTGTTCGAGAGTCGTTCCATTAGGCATCGAAGCCGTGATATTCAGCACCGTCTCGTCATTCCGGGTGAAATAGCTTCCCTCATAGACCTTTTCCACAAAGAGACGCAACATGCCGCCCAAGCTCTTATCGATGACCGGTTTGATTTTCTCTTTCCAAACATCCTCTTTGACGAAAGCATTATATTTTTCCACAAAGAGCGAATCGGTATGGCTATACTCCTTCTTGTCATCCAGTTCTATTTTATCCGGAAGCATAAATACAGGAAGCCCGAAAGCCAATACCAATACGACACACGAAAGTTTTTTCCAATTACAGAGAAATCCAATCTGCGCCTTATAATATCGGGTAAAATAAACCGGAATATACCGTAGGAAGACCCAAAAAGACTTCTTCTCTACCATTTTGGCACGTCCGAGTCCCATCTTGTCAATCAGGGCCGGGACAAGGAACAAGGCAATGGCCAACGATACCGCCAGATTAATAATCACCACGGCCGCAAAGTCCTGCAAATTCAGTCGGATATTCTCATCCAGGAAGAAAACGATGACCAATGCGCCCATTGTAGTCAACGTAGCCGCCAGGATAGAAAGGAATGCCTTCAAATTGTGGCGTCGGCGTATATGGTCGGTCATGACAATGGTATTGTCGATGACCAAACTAAGCGAGATGGTTATACCCGCCAGCGAATAAAGTTGCATCTCCAGCCCTAATAGGTAATAGAAGATAACGGCAATACACAGGTTGATACTCAAGCTGATGACTATCAGGAACAGGTAACGCACATTCCACGTAATCAGCAGGACAAAGACCAGCAGAATAAGAATGGTCAGTCCTGTCCGGACATAAATCTTATCCAACTCCTCCTGAATATACTCGGTCGCATCATAGCTGGTATGTATCTCATATCCGGCCGGGAGAATCTCCTCAATATGCTGTATTTCCTCTTTCACCTTCTTAGCTACCTGCAACTGGTTGGCGGTCTCTTCCGCCCAAATAGACAGATAGATGGAATTAAGTCCGTTGATGCGGTAATAGCTTTGCGGCTCCTCCTCTTGGCGTGTTACCTTCAAGACCTGATCTAACCGAACCAGCTTCCCGTCTTTCCCTTTGACGCTAATCTTTTGCGGATCGAATCCCTGTTCAGACACATCCGGAATCAAAGCAAGACGCATCCATTTCCGGTCAGGGTCATTGTTGGATATATCAGCAATACCCAAAAACTCCTTGTTGTAATAGGTGCTGATAGCCGATTGGATATCAGCAACCGTGATGCCTAACTCCGTAAGTTGGTTATTATCGTATCCCAAACGCCACTCCATAGGTGTAGCGCCACTCACCTGAATGCGATAAATTCCCTGAATGGTACTGAGGCGTGGTTTTATCTGGTTCTCCGCGAAACGTTGGATGAATATGGGAGTAGCAGCCGCGTTCAGCGTATAACTCAAAAACGGGCGCGAACTTTTATCATCCGGCCGACTCATTTGCAATACCGGATAGCTCACTCCATCCGGGAGGTCGGGCCATGTCTGGCGTACGATGGTAGAAGCCTCGAAACGTGCCGCATCTACATTCGTGTGCTTATCCAGCTCGACATTAATCTGCCCCCATCCATTTCCAGAAGTAGAGGTTATCTCCTTCACGCCCTTGATACGTGCCAGCATGGCCTCCAAGCGTGAGGTCACCTCCATCTCGATGACACGAGCCGAATTGCCCGGCATATCAAACCGAACACTCAGCTTGGGAAGCGTGCGTGAAGGAGATAGCTTGATAGGCAAGAGCGGGATAAACGCGATACCGGCCAGTGCCACGCAAAGAAACGCGACGATAATCGTAAAAGATGATATTTTCCGTTTAGAGCTCATGCTGATAGTCAAATTCGTTAGACAGAGATATTCCCATTTCAAAATCGTGGAGCGTCAATTTCCTTATTTTATAATAGCTCAGCCAATAGTTTTGCAGGGCAGTGATATAATTCCGCTGGGCCTCTTGCTGGCGATTTAGAGAGAGGGTCAGGCTATTGATATCCGCTTTTCCTATCAGAAAACGTTGTTTGGTCTCTTGGTAGGCCATAATAGCTATATCCAAGGCTTCTTCCGCACTACTAATCAAGTTCTGCTGGATATTGAAATCACCTACAGTCATAATGACATCCTCCTCTATACTTATTTCAGTTTGCTGGGCAGTGGTCTGCGCAATACTCAGATTGCTTTTAGCAATATTGTGCTTCCCTTTCCGGACACCCCAATCCACCAACGGAATGGAGATGGAGATAGCCACGACATCCTGCTGGAGCGGGTCACGATAGACATCCTTGAATTTGGATGATACCTGGTTAAAACCAATGCTGGCATTGACCGATGCGTTGAACATCGCCTCCTTCTTGGTGCGGTCTACCTCCTGCTCGGCCTCCAGGATGCTTTGTTTTACCGACAGGAACTCCGGATTATTCTCGCGGGCAAACGTCAGGGCGTCATCCACCGAAATATTCAAATCGCGCGGATGGGAGGGCAAACGCAGACGAATCTCCTTGTTTTTGTCGAAGTTCAGGTAAGAAGCCAAACTAAACATTGCGCGCTTCAAGGCTATTTCGGTATTCTTCAACGTGTTCCGGGCGTTGATAGCATCAAGGCGCAAAGTCAACAAATCCTCTTGGCTGATGGCAGCTATCTTATGCCTTTCCTGTCCGGTACGATAAAGCGTATCGGTCGATGCTACATTCTCCTTGGCCATGTCATATTCCACCTGAGCCATAGCCAATTCAAAAAAATAGGTCGTAGCCTGCTCACTGATAGCCTCCATGTTGTAGAGGAATTCCTTTTTTACCTTCTCAAACTTCAACGGTTCGATTTTCCGTTCCCAGCGGAAAGCATTATATCCAATCAGATCCTGGCTATATCCGATACGAATTGGCACAGAGGTGAACTGGTTATAGGTATTCTCGCCAAACGAACGCATATATCCCAAATCCGAATCAATATAAAAACTACCTCCCAAGAGATCGAAGTTCTGGGTGATATTCAAACTCCCGTTAGCATAAAAGGATTGTTGCTTGCGGTACACATCAATATCCGCTTCCGAATCGTAACGCCGGGTGATGTCCCGATAATATTGGGCCGGAGTCAGATTAAGTGTCAAACTGGGCAAACGTTCCGCCTTGTAGTTCCGGAATTCCCAATACCCCGACAAATAAAGATTCTTACTCCGGAACGCCTCCAGCGAACTATCTGCAGCCAACCGGATGGTCTCGTCCAAAGAAAGTACGATTGATTGGGCCGCTGCCAGGTTGGTAATAAAGAGAAGCAAACCGACCCATTTTATTTTCATTGTTCTTAATGTATCCATATTATTTTGAGTTTTTATGTTCTTTTGTTTTATTTATGCTGCTCACTCGTATCATGCTTCCTATAAATATACCAATAAACCAAAGGAACGACAAACAAGCTGACCGCGGTACCAATGAGCATGGCCGAAATCATGGCTATAGACAAAGGCTTCTGCAATTCGCTTCCCATATCGAACGAGAAAAGCAACGGCACCATACCAAATATCGTGGTAAGCGAAGTCATCACAATAGGACGCAAACGCCGGCGTCCTCCTTCATGAATCGCCTCAAGCAAAGGCCACCCGTCTTTCCGTAGTTCGTTAATCATATCCAGTTTCAGGATAGAGTCGTTGATGATGATACCGCACGTTACCACAATACCGATTGCACTCATCAGGTTCAGCGTATGCCCGAATACCCATAAGGTAATGAGGGATGCCGCCACGTCTATCGGAATCTCGGACAGGACAATGAGCGGTTGAAGAAAACTCTCGAATTGCGATGCCAAAATAAAATACATCAAAAGTATCGAGATAAAAAGAATCACCACCAGTTCGTTCAGCATCTGCTGGTTAGAGAAGAAACTCCCGGTGAAGTCCAAATCCCATTCCTCATTATACTTCGTATCACTTTGGATGATATTCCGGATGTTGCCCATCAATTCCTCCGCATTCTTCACATCATAGAAGCTGAAAGGCACGAACTCTCCGTTCTTCCCGGCGGTCAGGGTCTTCAGGTCTTCGCCCGGCGTTACCCGTACTAACGAGCGTAACGGAATGTAGTTCACCTCCGTTTCCTCGCTTTCATCCGATACCGGAACCGTGGTGCGAATCAACGTGCGTTGCAAGATATCTTCGATAGATACATCCGTTCCCGCCAAAGTAATCGGCAAATATTGCTGGTACGAGCGGAGGGTGGCAATCTCGTTCTCCTTGAACGCGGTTTTCAGGGTACGATATACCTCATCGTAAGATACATTATACAATAACAATTTCTGATTGTCGATGGAGATATTCAACTGGTTATCGAACGCAACACCGACCGGCACTTCACCGGCTTGCGTCTCAATTCTTTTTTCCAAAGCTTGGATATCTAGAGCATCCGGTGTCTGTTCTTTGTTCCGGGCATAAAGCTCCGCCACGATATCTGCCTCACCCGTATCGAACATCTTTTCGAAAACAGTCTCAGGGGGCGCGAACGATACTACCGCCATCGGATAGTGACTTCTGATCCATTGCGTAAGGGATTCTTGCAATGGAGCAATCTGGTCCGTTTTCTGTGTCTTGAAATAAAGTTCCGCTTCGGAAATCGAAAGCTCCCGGTCTCGGTTCAATAAGAATTGTTGCTGACCGATATAAGCCGTATGTTGCGCTCCGATTTTCTCCGCCTCTTCCATCAGGGATGCAATACGGGAACGGTTCTCATCCAAATGGATATTCTCGTTCCATTCCAGATGCGCAATCAGTTCGTTTTGGTCAATATCCGGCATCCGGCTTTTGGGGATGGCATAAAACAAGACCACGCACATCGGTATGGTGATGGCACTCAAAATAAGCGAACTCTTCTTGTGGCGGAACACAAAATCAACCCCGCTATCATAAAACCGGTCCATCGTATGCTCTTTAATCAGGTTATTTATTTTGATATTGAGCCACGTTTTCTTCATCTCCGGAATGCTATATACCAATTTATACAATACAGGCAAGAGCATGATACCGGTGAAGTAAGATACCATCAGACCTACCGTAACCGCAAAGGCCTGATCATAGAAGATCGCTCCCGCGATTCCGCTCATAAATACCAGCGGGACAAATACGGCTATTGTGGTCAGCGTAGAACTCAACATCGGGGTAATCACCTCGGAAGTTCCTTTTGCACAGGCATCCTCCAGCGAATAACCTTTGGCCCTCCATTGCGCGATATTCTCGGTTACGATAATCGAGCTATCAATCATCATACCCAAAGCCAGAATCAATCCGGAAAGGGAAATGATGTTTAAAGACATATTGAACAGATAGAAGAACAAGAAGCTGGTCACGATACTGACCACCATGCTCAATCCGATAACGAACGGGCTTTTGACATCGCCCAGGAAGATTACCGCCACGATACAAATAAACAAGAATCCCAGATAAAGGTTCTGTTTCAGGTTGGAGATGGTATAATCCAACAACTCGGTCTGATTACGGGTAATGGTGAACTCGATATCCGGATAGATGGACGCGAAGTAATCGGTGATTTCCCCCAACGATGCCTTCATCTTGTCCATACTCTCGTCCGATTGCTTGATGATAGCCAAGGTAACGGCCCGTTTATTGTTAGCCATCGAAACCCCGCTCTCTTTCTCCGGAACGACAGATATCTGGGCCAAATCCTTCAATTGCAGGATACGCCCCTCTTTATTGATATAAATATTCTGTACATCCTCCAACGTACGGAGCAAAGTAGAGAACTTGATGTTATATTCATAATACCCATCGCGCACGGTCATGCTCCCCGGCTCAACATTGTTGGCCGCTAATACCTCCTCGATATCCTCTAACGTAATGCCCGATGTCTCCAGTTTGTCCGGGTCCGGTACGATCTGCAATTGCCTTCCGACTACACCGGTTACATCCACCATAGCCACCTCCGGCAATTGTTCAATTCTTCGTTTGATAACCGTTTCGGCAAATTGGCACAAATCCAAGAAGGTCGTTTCGTCTTGTTTCTCCTTTAACGTCAGATTCAAGCAGAATACCGGGATATCCGTCGCACTGGCTTTTACCACACGCGGACGTTCCACGTCACGGGGGAGCATACTCATGGCGGCATCTATCTTTTCGTTGACCTCGATAAATGCCAGGTCGGTATTCGTTCCGAAGTCAAAACTCAAACGAATCACCCCGTTCCCGTCACGCGTCTCGCTATGGATATCGCGCAATCCGGCCACCTGCATCAATTGCTGGCGGATAGGCTTCACCAAGGTATTCTCCAACTCGCGGGCTGACGTGTTTTGTCCGGCCACTTGTACCGTAATCTCCGGGATGGCTATATCGGGAAGCAAAGATACCGGAATGGTGAAATAAGTGACCAGTCCGATGATAAAGCAGGCCGTAAATGCCATCAATACCGCAATAGGGCGTTGTATCAGAAAGCGAACCATATTATTCTTCGATTAGTTTGACGGGAGCTTCGTGAGCCAAATTGATATTTCCGCTGGTGATGACTATATCGCCGGCCTTCAGTCCTTCGGTGATGGTATAGCTTGTCGAGTTCTCCAACCCGGTATGTACATACACCCAGTTGGCTTTGTTATCCACCAAAGTAAACACTACCTGCTTTCCGGAGCGCAATACCACGGCGCTCTTGGGAACAACCAGTTGTTTGCCCAACGAACGATGGATGCAAATCTGGACATTCATCCCTTCGTACAACCGGTCTCCGTTTTGAATGGCGGCTTTCACCTTAACCATCCCGTTCTCGTCGATTAACGGATTGATTTCCGTGATATTCCCCTCTCTTTTCACTCCGGCAATGGCAAAGGGAGAAACCTCCACCCGGTCTCCTTGTTTGATAAGCGGAAGTTCGTTCTCCAGAACGGTAAACGAGGCCTCCAGAGTCTGGTTATTAATTACCGTACAAAAGGGTTCGGAGGTAGAAGCGGTATTGTATTCTTTATCGGACAGGTTAGCTATGATGCCATCAAACGGGGCCGTCAGGATGGCACGTTGCTCTTCATAGTCGGCCAGCCGGTAAGCTGCAAGAGCCTGGTCATATCCGCTCTGTATACGGGCTAATTTCATCGTTTCGACCGGGACCTTGGCGGAATCTTTCAGCATATATCCTTGTCCGATAAGGACATCCTTCAGCTCCAGTTCGGCTTTTTGCAAAGCATCCCATGCGGTGGCCTTTTGATTGGCCAGGCGGAAAGAGGAAAGCTCGGCTATTTTATCCCCCTTCTTCACACGGGTACCGTTCTTTACATATATATGTGCAATAGGCTCGGCGGTTTCAAAATAAAGGTTTGCCATTTGTCGGGCGTTAAGTTTCCCGTTACTGATCAACTCATGGTTAAAATCGGTTTCTTTCAGTTCCATCACGGTAACTTCGTTTGTAGCCGTAGGCAATACAGTTTCAACGGATTCCTCCGCTTCTTCACTCGTTTTCTTCTCTTCTCCACATGCAGCACAAATCAACAATAAGGAGAAAAGCAGTACATTGTAACATTTCATCATAGTATACTTTTTAAATTAGCAATACGATTAATTCTATCTCTTGGAATACAAATCGATAAAATCCGATAATTCCGTTGACAAAGATAAATTTCTTTTTTCAAATTTGCAATAAAAGAAGATGGACAATTTTCGTATATATTCATTTTATTCTTTTTATTGAAAATAAACAAGTTAAAGACTTTTCTATAATCTTTCTACTGGACAATCCACAATTTTTTTATCTGCAAATCCGAAAAATTGGGTGAGAAAAGTCGGTTCTTTGGTCTTTGCATAAGGGAATCGAAGTAAAAATACGGCATAATTGTTAGGCAGATTCCAGAATTATTTTCCCATTTACAAATAGTTTTTCCGGAAGGCATATTCCTTACACAAAGTACGGAATCAGACTTTCCCGCTAACTCGTTTTTTTCATCGGAATAGGCAATCCGGAGGAAGGATAAGCGGATTTTACTCCAAAACACCCTTCGTTTTCCCCGATTCATGCCTATCTTTATCGGGAAAGGATGCGTGTTTTGGAGAAAAAGCTGCCTATATTTTCCGGAAAACATAGGCATAAATCCGGCAAAAGGCCGGATATTTCCCCTAAAACGTCCCTCATTTGAGAAAAAGTTAGGGATTTTAAGAGGCAAAACTCTTTGAAATTCCTCTAAATCATCTTTTTTCAGAAACCAAAAAATCCGGTGTTATCTTATTCTTAATAAATGATTTAAGGGGTAAAACAGGGCTTCTCAACTCATCGAGAGTGCCTTCGGTCGGGAGTACCCCCTACTCTACCCCGAAAAATAGCCAAATAGAGCGGGTTAAATTGACATTTTGACATTTTGACAACATGATATTTCGGTTGTTTCTCTAAACTTTTGCCAAGTCAGATTGGTTATAATAATAAAGAAACGCTTCAGGGAAAATTTTCCGGAAAACGCTTCGCTAATGTCGAACTTAAAGGAATGGTATTATGGGAGCAAAAAAGAATTTTGTGTTGGACACGAATGTTATCTTACATGATTATAAATGTATAGAGAACTTTCAAGAGAATGACATTTATTTGCCTATCGTAGTGCTGGAAGAGCTGGACCGGTTTAAGAAGGGTAGCGACCAGATTAACTATAACGCGCGCGAGTTTGTACGCGAGTTGGATGCGATTACCACCAACGATTTGTTCACCAAAGGGGCTTCGTTGGGGCCCAATCAGGGTATGCTGCATGTCGTTACGGGAGATAAGTACCAGAAGCGGGTGAAAGAGGCCTTCTCGGAGGTGAATCCGGACCATCGTATTCTTTCTTGTACCTTGACCATAGCCGAGAAGCATCCGGATATGCAGACCATTTTGGTGACCAAGGACGTGAACCTGCGCATGAAAGCGCGTTCGTTGGGCATCAAGGTGGAGGATTATATCACCGATAAGGTGATTAACGTGGATATTTTCGAAAAATCGCAAGAAACTTATGAGGGGATAAGTCCTGAGTTGATTGACCAAATCTATAGTACACCCGGAGGAGTGAATGCCGACTTGCTGGATATCAACTCGAAACTGGTACCCAACGAGTGCTTCATTTTAAAAAGCGATCGCAATTCGGTACTGTCTCGTTTCAACCCCTTCTCTAATAAGATTAAACGCGTAGAAAAGACCAATAACTATGGAATACAGCCCCGCAACGCCGAACAGAGCTTTGCGTTCGAAGTATTAAACGACCCGGACATCAAATTGGTGGCTTTGACCGGAAAGGCCGGAACGGGTAAGACCCTCTTGGCTTTGGCTTCTGCCTTGAATCTATCGGCATTATACAAGCAAATCCTCCTGGCGCGTCCTATCGTAGCCTTGGCGAACAAGGACTTGGGGTTCCTTCCGGGGGACGAGAAGCAAAAGGTGGCGCCCTACATGCAACCTTTGTTTGATAATCTGAATGTAATCAAGGGACAGATAGCGGTAAATGGCGCGGAAGCACGCCGGTTGGAAGAGTTGCAACGCAACAATCAACTGGTCATAGAAGCGTTGGCCTTTATCCGCGGACGAAGTTTATCCGAAACTTATTGCATCATTGACGAGGCACAAAACCTGACTCCTCACGAGGTGAAGACTATAATCACCCGTGCCGGAGAGGGAACCAAGATGGTATTCACCGGAGATATCCAGCAAATCGATTCGCCCTATCTGGATGCACAGAGTAACGGATTGGCATACATGGTAGACAAGATGAAAGGACAAGAACTCTTCGCCCATGTAAACCTAATCAAGGGTGAGCGAAGCGAACTCTCCGAATTGGCATCGAATATTTTATAGCATAGTAGACAAGTTGACAAGGCTTCAGTTGATAAGGTTAATTCTTTGTTTCCTTGTCAACTTGTCCGCTTGTTTCCTTGTCAACTTACAAACAATTGCTATTTTTGCACCCGTATTAAGCAATATACCTTATATAATATGGTAGACAATGATAATAAATCCCGTGAAAAGCGTATTGTACGGGTGACCTTGTGGGGGTCGGTGGCGAATGCCCTTTTGTTGGCATTCAAATTTGTGGCCGGAATTATGGGAAATAGTAGCGCGATGATAGCGGATGCCGTCCACTCGTTTTCCGATTTTATTACGGATGTCATAGTTCTTTTCTTTGTAAATATATCCGCAAAGCCACGAGATAATGACCATGATTACGGGCATGGAAGGTATGAAACATTGGCCACATGCATCATCGGATTGTTCCTTTTGTTTGTAGGTTTCGGCATCCTATGGAATGGTGTTTACCAAATTTATGGCGTGTGGTACTTAGGGAAAGAGTTGGAGAGCCCGGGAATCATAGCCTTAATTGCCGCTATAATCTCGATTATCGTGAAAGAAATCCTTTATCAATACACAAACTATGTCGGGAAGCAGGTGGATAGTCCGGCGGTAATCGCCAATGCCTGGCACCATCGCTCGGATGCTTTCTCGTCAATCGGCACATTGCTGGGTATCGGAGGTGCCATCCTCCTGGGAGAACCGGGCCGGATATTGGACCCTCTGGCGGCTATTATCGTCAGTTTCTTTATCCTGAAGATTGCCTTGGTACAGACTTCGACCTCCATCAGCGAACTATTGGACAAATCGCTTCCGAAGGAGATAGAAGACGAAATCCTTTCGTTGATTACAGAAGAGAAATCGGTAAGCAGTCCTCATAATCTGTATACACGCCGATTAGGAAATACAATATCCATCGAAGTGCATATCCGCGTACCGGGAGAGATGAACGTAGCCGAAGCTCATGCACACACCCGGAACATCGAAGACCGGATTCGTCTTCGTTTTGGAGAGAATACGCATATCATGCTGCATGTAGAACCGGAGAAAACATAAATAAAATTCAAATCAACTTCTAAAACTTGCATTTCAGAATTAAATAGTATCTTTGTGCGGTATTAAAATAACCCTTTATTGGAAAAAATGGAAAATAAACAACAGTATCAGGGATTGAATCCTGAACAAGTGGCGGAGAGTCGCAGGTTGCATGGTGAGAATGTATTGACTCCGCCGGAAAAGACTTCGTTATGGAAGCAATTTTTAGAAAAGTTTGAAGACCCGATTATCCGAATATTGCTGGTGGCTTGGGTACTTTCGATGGTGATTGCCGGAGTCCATTGCTGGGGACCGGAAGCAGCCGGTTTCAGTGCGTTCCTCGAACCGCTGGGCATTTTCTTTGCCATCATGCTGGCAAGCTGTGTCGGTTTCTTCTTTGAAGTGAAGGCCAATCGGGCTTTTGATGTGCTGAATACCGTGAACGATGATATTCTGGTGACGGTAATACGTGGAGGAAAGATTACAGAAGTGCCTCGCCGGGATATTGTGGTGGGCGATATCGTATTGTTGGGCACCGGTGATGAGGTACCGGCAGACGGGCATTTGCTGGAAGCGGTGTCCTTACAAATCAATGAATCAACTCTAACCGGTGAACCGCTAATCAGCAAAACCACGCGCGAAGAGGATTTTGACACGGAAGCTACTTATCCATCCAATGTCGTAATGCGGGGAACAACCGTAGTAGATGGCCAAGGAGTGATGGTCGTGGAACAAGTGGGCGATGCTACCGGGTATGGTAAAGTGTATGAAGGTTCGCAAATAGATAACAATATTGATACGCCCCTTCAGATACAATTGAAAGGTCTGGCAAATGTAATCAGCAAAGCGGGTTATACAATCGCAGTAGTAACCTTCCTGGCTTTGGCCGGAAAGATGGTTCTTTCGGGCGAGTCTTATTCGGTCATGGAGTGGATATCTCATTTGTTGAACTTCTTTATGGTGGCGGTGACATTAATCGTGGTATCGGTTCCGGAAGGTTTGCCCATGAGTGTTACCCTAAGTCTGGCGTTGAGCATGAATCGTATGTTGAAAACGAATAATCTGGTGCGCAAGATGCATGCATGTGAAACAATGGGTGCCACAACCGTAATCTGTACGGATAAGACCGGAACATTGACGCAAAACCAAATGCAAGTGCATGAAACGAAATTCTATAATCTGGCCAATCAGAAGCTGGGAAACGATGAGTTGAGTAAACTTATTCAAGAGGGGATTGCCGTCAATTCTACAGCTAATCTGGAACGTGAAAATGGAACGGTAAAAACGTTGGGAAATCCTACGGAAGCCGCTTTGTTATTGTGGCTGAATGCCCAGCAGATAGATTATCTTCCGTTAAGAGAGGAGGCTGATGTGGTGAGCCAATTGACCTTCTCGACCGAACGCAAATATATGGCAACTGTAGTCCAATCGCCTCTCTTAGGCAAGAAAGTGCTGTATGTAAAGGGCGCGCCTGAAATAGTTCTTTCCAATAGCCGACGTGTTGCAATGAACGGAGAATATGTCTCGGTAGAAAAGGCTCGTCCGGAAATCGAACAACAACTTTTGGCTTATCAGAATCAAGCAATGCGTACTTTGGGATTTACTAATCAGATATTAGATGCGGGCGCCAATGAAGCTCCTTATACAGAAGGTCGTTTGAATCCGGATGTAGATTTAACTTATATAGGTATTGTAGCCATCTCCGATCCGGTGCGCAAAGATGTACCGGCGGCTGTTCAGAGTTGTATGAAAGCAGGTATATCCGTGAAAATTGTTACTGGTGATACCCCCGGTACTGCACGTGAGATAGGCCGACAGATTGGTATTTGGAAACCGGAAGATACAGACCGTAATATCATAACCGGTCCGGCCTTTGAGTCATTGAGTGACATAGAGGCTTTGGAGCGTGTGCTGGACCTGAAGATTATGTGTCGTGCCCGTCCTAC
>URGO01000034.1 GCA_900547435.1 uncultured Parabacteroides sp. | reverse complement strand
AAAGCTACACGGCAAGTGATTTTAAAAATTATGATTTCAGTAACGAGCAGGTGGCAGTCACCTATGAGAATGGAACAGCCGTACCAGTGCCGGAACTGATCACGGATACAAAAGGATATGCAGTCAGCCCGGAACTGCCTTATGGAAGTTATGTTGTGGTAGAAAGCACGACACCGGAGAATCTGAAGTCGATAGCCCAACGGCTGGGACTGGTGTACAACAGTTTGGGTGGATATGTGCGACGAAACTATCCGGATGCCATACGTAGGCATGAGGATTTGGTGAAGAAACAAGAACAAGAACGTAAATAAAAGCAATGATGATAAGACAGAAACATATAATGTTGTTCGTGTTGTGGCTGCTGATTGCCTTAGGACAGTCTGCACAGGCGCAGGACGTTTCTTTGAAAACTAACGCAGTCTATTGGGTTACAACAACACCTAATTTAGGATTGGAGGTGGCGTTGAGTCCGAAATATACGGTTAATCTGTTGGGGGCTTACAATCCGTGGACCTTCAAGGATGACAAAAAGATGCGTATGTGGTTTGTCCAGCCTGAAGTGCGCTACTGGCTTTGCGAGAAGTTTGAAGGGCATTATGTGGGGGTCCACCTGCACGGAGCGCAATATTTCGGCGGGTTCCACGAGAAGCGTTACGACGGTTATCTGGCGGGAGGTGGCATTTCCTACGGTTACAACTGGATTCTCTCGCCGCATTGGAATTTCGAAGCCTCCATCGGTATCGGTTACGCCCGCCTTTGGTATAAGGAGAGCGCCCGCATCCCGTGCGAAAAGTGTTACGAGAACAAGCATAAGAACTACATAGGGCCGACACAAGCCGCCCTTTCTTTGGTGTATGTGTTCTAAGCGGTATAGAATGATAAGGTAGTATATGATGAAGAAACAAAAAACATATTGGATGGCGAGTGTGTGGGGTGGCCTGCTCGTGCTTGGTTTGTCAGGCTGTGCCACCCGCCACGAGGGGCAGATAACGCTTCGTCCCGATGCGGTGGCGGTCTATCCCGATGCCGACCGTCAGGTAGAGCTGGATCTCTCTTTTCGGGTTCCGGCGGATTACTTCACGAAGCGGAGTCGCCTTTTCCTGACGCCTTGGCTGGCAGTGGGCGACTCGATGGTTCCGGCGTATGAGCCATTGGTGCTTGATGCCGCTATCTACCGGAAGAAGGTAGAGCGTTTGGCGGTGCTGGAAGATTATAATGACCCGTATGCGGAACAGGCTGTCCCGGTAGATCATGCCGAGGCCTTTCGCGTACAATATAGAGATACGCTCCTTTTGCCGGAAGGGGTGAACGCCGGCAGGCTCTATGCCATCGCTTCGACCGACGGATGCGGCGAGTGCTCCGGGGTAGATACCCTGTTGATGGCTACGATTGACGACCCGCTTTCGCGCCTTACGGATACCTGGCGAGTGGCGGAACCGGAGTTTGTCATCCGGCCGAAGGTGCGCGATGGCGAAGGCAAGGCTCACCTCCGGTTTGCCCTCAACCGGTTTGATATGGATCCGGCATTGGGCAACAACCGGCAGGAGATGGAGCAGATGATGCGCGTCTTGCGTCCGGTCTTAAAAGATTCGCTTTCGACGGTCAACCGGCTGTCGATTACGGGTGTCGCTTCGGCGGATGGTCCCTTGAAGCTCAACACCAAGTTGGCTCGCAACCGCGCTACGGCGGCTAAAGACTGGCTGGTGGCTCATCTGGATATAGATGCTTCGACGGAACGGAAAATCGCGGTCGATTCGCGCCCCGAAGGATGGATG
The DNA here is from genome assembly GCA_900547435.1 of uncultured Parabacteroides sp. GTDB lineage: Bacteria > Bacteroidota > Bacteroidia > Bacteroidales > Tannerellaceae > Parabacteroides. The sequence goes on along the minus strand of URGO01000034.1, from coordinate 20,811 downwards.
CCGGTAGTCGAGGCCATGCGCCGGGCGGACGATCCGGATGCTGATGCGGTGGAGGCCGTAGTAGAGAAATATGCCGATAGGGGAGATGACGTGCAGGAGATGTATATCCGTCGCCTTCCGTGTTGGAACAAAGTGCGCGACACCTACCTGCAGAACGACCGTGTGGTGGAGTACCGTTACTCCTATACGATAAAGAGTTTTACCTCCGATGCGGAGATGCTCCGGCTGTACCGGTCGCGTCCCGATGCCTTCAACGAGGAGGAGTTGCTGCGTGTTTCTACGCTGGTAAGGGACGAGGCGGAGCGGAAGGCGGTCTATCAGACGGTGTTGCGGTTCTTCCCCCGTTCGGAAGTGGCGGCAAACAATTTGGCGGTCATCTACCTGAACGAAGGCAATGCCGAGGAGGCGGAAGCGCTCTGGCGTCAGTCGGCCGACCGTTCGGAGGAGGCACGGTATAACTTGGGGCTGCTCCTGGCCAAACAGCGGAGACTGGATGAGGCGGTTCGCCTGCTTGCTCCGTTTGATGACGGGAATGCCCGGATTGTAAAAAGTGTAATGGAATGATGAAATACTGGATTTACATAATGTCTGTGTTGGCGTTCGCCTCTTGCATCCGTGACGAGATTGAACCTTGTCCGCCGTTGCAGGTGCGTATCGCGGTGAAGGATAAGAACTACTTTAATATCAATGAGGTGGCGCGTTTGGGCTATGCCGAAAAACTGGCGGAGGATTTGCCTTTCTGCAACTATGCCTCTACGCTCTACTATGTGCTGACTAATGCCGAGACGGGCGAGACCGTCTTGGAACAGCCGCTCATGACACTCACATCGGGCGAACAGGAACTGCCGGTTGTGTTCCCGCAGGAGATGCCTTTCGGGACTTATGTCCTGACCGTGTGGGGCAATATGCAGAGTATGCGTCCGCTGACGGACGATGCCACAGCTTCGGAGCTTCACCTGTATAATGTGCAGGGGAACGATGTCTATGTATCGACCGACACCTTGCTGTATGATGTGGAGCATTACGATTACCGGGTCGAACTGGAGCGTGTCAAAGGGAAGTTGATTGTCGAGGCGGAGAACCTGCCCGGGCATATCGACTATTCGACCAAGGATATCTCCGACGTCTATGCCTATATCACTGCCAGCCTGCAGTATGGCCGCGAGACCTCGGTGCATACCGATACGCTTTGGCAACAGCCTAACCGTATCCTGACCGAGACGCTGCTTTGTCCCTCGACAGACATTGATGCTTCTACGCTGAGTGTCAATTTCTATGCTACGGGCAGGGGACTGCGTGCCGATGCGTCGCCCAACTGGATTGCGCCGGAGGATGTGCAGATCTCCATGCTGCGCAACACCATCACCATCCTCCGCTATGTTTATGTGAGCGGAGGAACGGATATCCCAGACCCGCCCGATCCGGGACCGGATGATCCGGATGAGCCTGACGAACCGGACAATCCCGATGAACCGGATAATCCGGACATTCCTGATATCCCGGACGATCCGGACCCGGGTGGCGACGGAAACAGCAAGTTCAAGCTCTATATTTTGGTAAATGACAATTGGGAACAAGATCACGATATGGATATTGATTAGATATAGTATTATTAATTATATGTTTAACTAAATCATTTTAAGAATGAAAAAACAATTATGTGTAATGGCCGCTGCGTGTGGCCTGTTATCACTCGCTTCTTGTAGCGATGATGAAAATGTAATTATTGACCAACCGGTAGTAGAGGCAGGAGAACAAGTCATTACTCTTGATGTACAGAACACGGATGTATTGGCAACAAAGTCTCGTCCTCTGTATTCAACTGATCCTAAAGGCGCTGAATTAGTAACTCATGTGAAGTTGTATATTTTTGAAATGCAGGATCAAGCTACAACTCAAGCTCCGATGAAGTTACATAAAGTCATTGATATTCCTAATTGGAATAACGCTTCTACTGATTATAGCTATGGTCGTAAATATACCTATAAATTGACAGATACGTATAAGTTAAAAAAGGATAAAACTTATACAATCATTGCTGTTGGTCAGGATGAGGAAAGCACTAATCCAGCTCCGTTTACATTTAGTGGTAAAGCTTTGTCTGCATTAATAGAGGGCACAGATTATAATGAGGGCGATGCTTGGTCTGCTACAACAACTCCGGGAACTGGGTTTATCAAAACAGATGCAGTAACTTATAATACGATCAGTGGTTGTGAAAATAATAAAAAGGTAGTTAGTGAAATTTTCTCTGGTACTTCTAAGCCGGTTGAATTGTCTTTGGATGGTGGCTTCCAGGCTACTGTGTTATTAAAGCGTCAGGTTGCCGGTGTAATTGGTTATTTCAACCGTATTCCGGCATGGGTTCCTGTAGAAAATTATAATGGTACAAGTAAACTGCGTCATGCATCAACAGCTGCAATCCGTTTAGTATCTTCAGCTCGTAATGCCAATGTAGATTTGGCTATCCAATTGTCTAAGCAAAATGATGATGCCCAAAATAATGAGGCCGATATTGAAAACATTGTAAATGGTTATAGTGAAAGTACTCAAACTGCTGATGCAAATTTTAAATCAGGAGCAGATGCTTATACTATCTATCAAATTGATTTGACGAAATGGTTTGCAGGTGCTCAAGTGTCAGGTAGTTATGATGGTACAAATCGTTTATGGAATGATGAATCTATGACATCTGAAGTTACGGATAACGGAGCAAAACTGTTGAACGAAGCTGTTTGGTTAAATGCTCTTAAAGGTACTAACAATACTCCGATTGTAGCTGACGGTGCAGTATTGGCAGGCGAGTTTGTTATTCCGTTTGACAGAGTAACTGGTATCAAAGACAATACGTTCGAATTGCAATTGGTAGATTCAGCAGGTTATGTAACAAAGGCTTGGAATGTGAAATTGGATGATAAGTCTTTGAATCCAGAATTAGGAGATGATAGCTATGTTTACAATGTATATCGTAACCATTTGTATCAAATTGGTATGCGTGGTGCGGGCGATGATCCTAATAAGCCGGGTGAAGAGCCAGATAAACCACAACCGTTGGATAAAGATCAAGAGTTGCTGATTAAGATCAATGACAACTGGGAATGGATTCACGATATGGAAATCGAATAACAAATCATCTTTATTTAGGATAATAAATTATTAACCATGTCTCCTGCTATGTAAAAGTAGCGGGGGACATAAAGACTTTGAAAGACTTTAATTATGCATTTTGAAAAGCTCCCCTGTTTCTTAGGGGAGCTGGCACGCGAAGCGTGACTGAGGGGTTATACTCATCAACAAGGAAATAATCACATTCCCCTTTCTTAGGGAGCTTTTCAAGATGATAAAAAACAATGAGCGCAATATGAAGCATGGGATACATATCTTATTTTGGATGCTAATCGCCGCCCTTAGTAGCTGCACCGACGACGAGATTATAGACGTACCCGAACCGCAACCCCAAACCGGTATCGTCATCCGCCTCTCGGCCGGTGACCTTGAACAAACTCGTACCGACTTGACCAGCCAGGCGAACTTGCATCATGTCCAAAGTGTATATGCTATCTTATATAAGGAAAATGCGGATAAATCAGATTACGATTATGTAACCTGCGATGATTTAAATTGGTCTCCAAAAGATAGTAGTAGCTATGGAGAAGCCCAAGCTCAAGCCAAAGTATTGGACTTGCCTAATGATATAAATTTGGAAGCAGGAAACTATACCGTCCTTTGCGTAGGATTGGATGATAAATCGGGTGATACTTATGGCTTAACACCTGAAAACATGCAAAGCTTTAAAACATTAAGTAAAGCCAAAGCAACCTTAGCCGGAGGTAAAACAAAAGACGATATAGCAAAATCCGAACTCTTCGCCGGATGGAACCAATTCCACTTCGCCCCCGATTCGCTGAATATTGTGGACGTAGAAATGAAACGCCGCGTGGCCGGGGTGCTTTGCTATTTGACGGATGTGCCGTATGAACTTACGATAAGCGGAGAAAACGGAGGAACTTATCGTGTAACAAAGGTTCAGGTTTGTTTATATAAGGATCAGAATTCAGAAATAAGTTTGCTTCGTAAAGAGATAGAAGGAAAAGGTTATCCAGCTGATTTTGGTTCAAAAGAATTAGCTAATAGTAATGTTTTGATGGAATTTCCATTGGAAGATTATTCAAAGCAACAAGATAAGAATTTGTATGCAATACCGCAACAAGAAGGTTTAGCTCCAAACTCGCTTTTAGGAGGTGTTTATATGATTCCTATTGATAAAGATGAGCAAGAGAATACGATTGAAGTAAAACTATTGGGAAAAGTAATAACTTCGTCTGGAGAAAAACCGGTTGAAGAGGCAGAAGAGATTGAAATAGCCAATTTCCCAGCCATCAATGATGATATAGATTTTGAGGCTACGGAAGGTTCCACAAAGAATTATCCTATCCGTCCGAACTTGATTTATCATATTGGAGATAAACCATCCGATGAGGAAGAAGGTACGCCTGAAAGCCTTGCCGGTACGGAAGTGAAGATTGGCGTGAAATGTTGGGAAAATGAGACGGTGGATGTGGAGTTTCCGAGTGTGCCGATTACATTAAAGATGCAACTTGTCAATAGTGAATTAGCTCCTTATACCATGCAGGATCCTGATGACTTGTCGAAACCCTATTATATATTTGATTGCATTGGTTCTACAGATAATTTCTTGAAAGTTGAGCGTTCTGTATTATATAATTATTGGAAGGTAATAGTTCAGGCTGTTCCTGGAGGAAACTTTTCCGGACAAGACAAGATGATTTATTTTGGGCAGAAATATAATTCCACAACTCCGTATCCATACAAAGATACTTTTTATGGTTCAGGTATTGATTATATTCCTATTGCTATGACAGATTATGCTAAATATGATGGTGGGACATCACGTAAAATGCAAATCCGTTTGATAGCAATGAATGGCCCTGGAGAAAATGCTGCAGAAGTAACAGGTACAGAAGTAACAATGACGGTAGAGCAATATAATGCGATTATTGTATTAGTGAAAGATGATGATAATAAAACGCATGGATATCGTGGTTTTAGTCATTTCAATGTAGGTACAATAAGAAATTTGGAAACGGGAGCAGTAGAAGTAGATGGTTCTTTGTATAAATGGAATTATCATGGATCTGGATTTACAGAAGAACAAATTTTTGGTCATCAAACAAGTTATACAGATGGAGAAGATAATTATACATCTGCATTAGCAATAGTAAATTCGAACAACAAAATGAAAGAACAATTTTACGGAAATGGAGATGATCTTCAAATTTCTGCTTTGTGTGCTGCAGGAAGAAAGTGTATTTCTTATTTAGAAGATAACATACAACAAGAAGGGTATTGGTTTTTACCTGCATCTTATGAACTTCAAGCATTCCTAGATTGGACTTTGGAAGATCAAAATAGAATTAATAAGGAATATGTGAAGGTTTTTGATGAAAATGATAAAGAAAAAGTCCACAATAAGTATTGGACTTCAGATCCGAGTGATAGAGGCTATCCTTTAAAGTCTGCTTACACTTATTTTTTATCTCAGGAACGAAATGGCATTGAGGTTCAATATATAAATGATTGGAAAACGGATTCATATTATGTTCGCCAATGTTGTAATGTTGCAATAGAAAACAAATATCAACAATGAAACTATACAATTACATATTACCCTTATTCATCTTCCTACTGGGAATGACCTCTTGCGAAGATGATTTGGGCGTAGGCAATTCGCAAGGCGAGGGGCTTACGGAAGGAATGGTTACGATTCATTTAACATCGGATAAAGGTACGGATATCATTACCCGTGCCAACGAATGTCCGGATTGCAACGACCAAGAGGCCATCGAGAATGTCATGCTGATGATATTTAAAGCAGATACAAATAATCCGAATGATTCTGTATTGGTCAATATGGCTTATCAGGAATTGATAGAAGACAACAATTCGGTAAGCATTTATATGACGGCTGTAGAAGGTCAACGGCTATATGCTTTATGCAATTTGCCCGGTGATGTGGTGGAAGAATTGCAAGAAGCTAAAGCTGGAGTTTATACACTTTCTCAATTGCGAAAACAAGTTATAGAAATTGACCAACCCGACGGTGCATTTACAGGCCGTTATATCATGACTGGAAATACGCCGATAGAATTGGAAAGTGGTAACTTATTAAAGAAAGACTATTCGGTTTGTGTTTCCCGTTTGGTGGCAAACTTGAATTTTACGATTACTTTCGATCCAATTACGACTGGCGATAGGTTTCTAATCAGTGGCGTATATATTCATAATATTCCAAAAGGAAGTATGTTATTGGAAACTGTACAATCGAATTCCTTAGAAGCTGGAGAAGATTATGCAGGAAAGACAGATGATAAATACTTTAATCTGAGATTGGATTCAGATGTAGATTCATACGATGGTTCAGAAGGCTTATGGTTGGACTATTCAGAAACCATGGCTGATACTTATACAGCTTCTTTCCAAATGTTTGAGAACCGGCAAGGCGGATTGGATGAAGAAAACTATGGTAATCAACATTGGGCTAATTTAGGTAGCTTGAATGGACAAATAGATGAAGATGGTAAAGATTTGTATAAAAGATATCAGCAAATCATGAAGCGTGAATTGGCTTGGGGCGTAACAGAAGGAAGTGAAACGAAAGATTTCAAACACGCTACCTATATAACCATTCATGGCGTTTACCAAGAGGCTGGAACCTCGTTGGCACAAGAGGTGACTTATTTTGTTTATTTGGGTGCGGATAATTATAAGGACTATAATATTTGCCGTAACCATAATTACATTTATGAGATAAAGATTTATAGCGTGGATGAGATTGACACCCGTGTGCTTTCAAACTACTTAGACCATGTAACGGTATATGGCAATTTCGACCAGATATTAGATGCCCATCCCAACGTAACGCAGGCTTTATTGTATTCGCCAAACGCCTGGAAAGTCCGAGTAGTCAATCCGGACGAAACGCCGTGGCTGGAGGTATCGACTTCTGCCCGTTATATTCCGAATATAGCCGGACAGTATAAAGCGGATGCTGCGACATTCACCTTGGAAGGGAATGGAGGTTTGCAGTATTTCTATATCCATACAGATGAGTTTGTGCCGAAGGTGGATAAACCTACTTTGTATACGCCAGATAAAAATTATCCAGATGTAACAGCTTACCGTACCGGCAAAATCATCTGCGAAAGCGGTGATGTAAAAGAAGAGATCGAAATCAAGCAATACGCCGCCCAGCAAGTGGTCTGCCATATCAAGTATGATATCCATACGCGGAAGGAAGTGCTGGATACGTTCTACGTGGAGCGCGTCTTGGAGCAAAAGAACCTGTCGTGGGGCTTCGACCATTATTGGAGTTTGATTACCGACGATTTAATTGCCGCCGGACAATGGGACGGACTTGCCAATACACGCCGCCTTTACGAAGCAGCTACGCAAGGAGACAAATACGATATCGAATCGGCTTATCCGGATGGCATTCCTTCGGATATCGCCTTGGGCTATGCCATCAACAAGAACCGCGACCGCAATGGGGACGGGAAGATTACGTATGATGAAATCGTCTGGTATCTACCTGCCGCCAATGAGATGCAGGCGGTGTATGGGCATAATAAAACTTCTGGAGTTTCAGCAGGAGATGCCGGAGATTATTATATGGATGGAGAAAATATAGGTAAGATTGTATTGGATTCCGACGTAACGGGAAACTTCCATACCTCATCGCCTTCTGTAGCCGACCCGGCGGGTATTACGCCCGGACGTTCGTACTACGTGGATATGTCGAGCGGGAAGAAGGCCATCGGGTTGCGTTCGCGCCGGTACAACGTCCTTTGTGCCCGTCGCAAACCGGGATTCTTCGGGAATCCGAACGAGAATACGGGCATAGGCGGTTCGGTAGGCAACAATCCGAATTGGAATGAAGATGAAGAACAGATAATGGACAAAAACAATTGACAATTGATAATTGACAATCGAAAATGAATTTAAGGATGAAATATACAGGAAAAATAGCTTTATGCGGCTGGGGATTAAGCCTTCTCCTTACCTTCGCAGCTTGCTCGGACGAGGAGTCCAACGTTACGACGCAAGAGGGTAACGCGACTATGACGTTCCGCCTCTCGACTCGGGCGGAAGGGGATGAGGCAACCTCAACAGAACAACATACGCACCTTTATGTGGCCGAGCGTCTCTCGGAACATTCGGGAATTGATGAAGATAATCCCATGGGCGGCACCGAAATCCCCTTGTATTGCGATAAAGACTTTACGATAGAGGGCAATTCTTATAGCGTAACCAACCTGTTAGGTCAATGGTATAAGTTCGCCTTTGTCTGTGTGCCGGATTTGGAAGAGGTGAAAGGAATGGGAGAGGATATGCTCTTTAAAAGATATAATGCCACAACGCAAAAGAATGAAGATTTCAATAATTATTATGTGTCTTATAAACCGGTGTTAGAATACCAACAAGATAATTATGAAAAGGTTGCCGGGCAAGATTTAGCGGTTTACCGTAAGATTATTGACCGCTGGGCTATTGCTAATAGTATATTGGAAGAAGATATTCGATTGACCCGTGTAACAGGTCAATTGGTTTTGGATATGGGAAAACCTGCTGACCAGTTTAATGAAGAAGAAATAGACTATATTACTATTTCGTTTTATACGCCTATTAGCTTTTATCTTCGTGATGCAGCGAAAGATTCTGTGATTATAATGAATAATAGTTTATCCACGGGTTCTCCGATGCTCTTCACCATAAATTGGGAACCGACTAGCGAAGAGTTTGAAGCGAATGAAAGAAAGATATTTACAATTAATCTTTTGCCAAGTGTGTTGAGAGAGAATGCAAATATAAAGGTTGTTTATAAAGATCATCGATCCGATTCATATCCTCTTCAAAACGATGAGGGCGAACCGATTCATATTAAGCCGAACACCCGCACAATAGTGCGCTTTAATGGAATGCATCCGGAAGAATTTGAAGTGCGTTATGCCGGTTTTGCGGATGGAAATGATGCCGTGGTCGGAGTGGATGATGACGAATGGACGGGAAGTAAATTAGATTAAAGGAGGTAATTGACGATGAAGATACATTACATAGGAGCCTTATTGCTTTGCATCGGATGGATGACATCCTGCGAAGACGAACGATTTGATACGGGGAAAACCGCCATGCCCGACGGACAATTTATTGTGGATTATACCGCTGACACCGGTACATCTACACGGGCACTTAGCGAGAGCGTCGAGGCAGGCAAGCGCATCAACTCCCTTACCTATTTATTATATAGCGAAGAGGGCACACTCTTGAAGCGGCGCGAAGTTCCGGGATTGGATAAAGATACAGAAGAATGGCCTTTGACCCGTGAGAATATGACTTGGGAACAGCGCGAAGCCCTGAAAGATACGTTGGAAACAAATACCACGTATCACGCCGTGTTTATTGCCAATATTGATTCTACCAAGTTGTGGGAAAATGCTACTACAGATAAACTTTCCCCATTAAAGCGCGCCGGCAATTATAACGATGCCTATATCGAATTGCCCAATCGTGCCTTTACCGATAGAGATATGTTCTATTACTTCTCGAAAGACATTAATTCGGCAGACGAAGGAGCCGATCGCGATAACCCTTATCATTGCAACGTCCAGCTCCACCGCATCGTCACCCGCACCGACTTTTTCTTTGAGGAATTGCCGGTATGGGAAGGATTGACTACTGAAGATGAGCCTGCGACTGCTTTGTTGAGAGATGGGGAGGTTGATGGAGAAGAAAATGGTTCGGGAAATAATGAAGGACAAAATGGTGATGAGCCGGAAGAAGGTTCTGGTGATGATGAAACTGGAACAGAAGGAAGTGATGGAAGTACAGGAGATGAAGGAGGAACAACAGAAAACGAACCTATAATTCCTATTTATTATCCTGTGCCTTGTATATTGCCGGAAGAGATACAAGCCTATTTGCAACCTTATGTGTCAAAGGTAGTAGGAGATGCTTATTCAGAGATCATAATGAATCCAATTACTACTTCAACGCAAGAGTTTCTTGAGCAATTGAAAATTTATTTTGAAGAGAAGGCAACAGAAGCAGGAGAAAATAACCCTGATTTTGATGGAGATAAAACAAACACAGGGTATGCGAAGCGTATAGAAACAATAAGTACTGCTATTGCTAGCGGTGGCGAAGCCAATCAAACCTTCTTGAATGCTATTTTGCAAGAATCAGAAGGGGAAGGTGAAGAGGCCCAATCTAAACTTTATACACATGTACAGAATTGGATGCTCAACCGATTAGGAGAAAATGCAGAACTTACGGTATTGTGGAAGCAGTTCGAAAAAAGGGAAAATCCGTTCTATGCGGAAGTCTTTTATGGCACAGGCGGAGGATTAAATCAGTTCTATTTAGATAGAACAAAAAGCTCTACGGGATCTATACCAAAGACTCCGCGTGTAGCCGCTGATGCGATAGAAGAATTTGAAGGCAAGACGTATCGTGGTTTCAATGTGGTGGGCTTTGCCGATCCGGAAGGGAATATAATGACAACAGTCAATTGGTATGAAAACGAAACAGCCACACAAGACGAAACGCCGTATCCAATCACATTGTATCAAGAAGATGGTACAGAAAATATTCAGACCGGACAAGATATCAATGAGAAGGTAACGATCCAATATCGTCCCGTGGCTGGATTAGAATTGGCTGAGGACTGGGAAGATAAAGGAAAGGCTGTAACTATGATTGTTTGTAATTTAGAAACGGCTTTGCCTTTTACTGATGATACAGATGCTGGTTTGATAGAAGCCATAAAAGAGGCATTGGAATCCGGAGCCATTACCGGTGCGAAGTCCTCTTTGAATGAAACGGTATTGACATTGCAATGGCCTGATCTCTCCAAATCGGAAGTTTTAAAGATTACGCCGGAATGGACCGTAGAGGGAGGAAACAATTAATAGAATAAGTCTGACAACTTTCTTTAAGGATAGTACAAAAATAAAGCATAAATGAAAAAGATATATACCTATTTAAGAGAAATAAGCCTCATCATCGCCCTGCTGGTTTTGGCTACTGCTGCTGGGTGGGGGCAGGATGGATATGACCCGGAAACGGGGAAGCTGATATTGGGACCGGAGCTAAATCGTCGGGCATTGGTTAGGCCGAATTGTATCGTGAATACCATGTATGATATTGTTAAAGTACTTGGCCAGGCGTCAAATATGAATAATGTTCTTGATCAAGAATTGAGTAATGCTGTAGCATTTGAAAGTGTGGCTGAAGTAGGTGTAGCTCTTGATGAGTTGATTCGAGTGAAAGACATGAAGAATTATTATAAGGCAGGAACTACCGTTGGGTTTTGTATAGAGGCTTCCGAAACTTCATTATTAAGTTTGGATCTTCTGAAAATGTTTGAGATTAATTTTTACAAGGATGGAGATCCTGAACCAATAGGATCGGCTATGGTAAATCCAGAAGCTGGCGGTGGTCTTTTAGGAGTAAGTTTGATACAATTGCCAAGCGAGGCTGTTACGATGTTGTCGGTTAAAGCTCCGGATGATTTAAAAGGTGGATGTTTTGATGAAATAGGATTAGGGGTTGCTGGAATAAGTTTAGATGTTTTATCGACTCTAAAGATTAGATATGCATTTGTTGGAGATGCTCAAGAATATAGATTGATTGATGATAATGCTGGAGAAGGTGCAATATTAGGTAACGATTTGAATGCTAAAATTACGGATGGTGTTAGTGCTTGGAATGTAAGTGAATTTATAGATGATAATTATGATAATGGAGTTGTATTTTCAAGGGCAGGAAAGGCTTCTATTACTTTGACATGGGATAATTTATTTCAAAAAGGAACAGAAGTCGGTTTTAATTATACGATTGGAGGTTTAGCGTCTATTGATGCTGGTGCTATTGGTCATATAACATTATATAAGAATGGGGAGGAAGTCGATGACGTAAATTTAGAAACCTCAGTATTAAAAATTAGTGCATTATCTGGAGAACGGACAACTTCTTCTATTATAGCAAAGGAAGCGTTTAATAGTGTGAAATTTACTATTAATGCAGGATTTTTGGGTATAACCGGAATATTATCTGGTGTAACTTTTCATTATGGTTTTGTTAATAAATCTCCCGAAATTCTAGGAGATTGCCATATAGAAGGTATAACTATGGATGCTTCTATTTGTGGAAATGAAACTACATATGAGTTGAGACCTATAAAAGATGTGGAATGGAGTTTAACCAAGGTAACCAATAGTGACGGTCAAGACATAACATCTCAAGTACAAAATAATCTCACCTGGAGTGAGACGGATACAACTAAGGTCGTGTCCGGCTTGAAGATGCCAGGTGAATACACATTTACTGCCACAAAGAAAAACGAAGATGGAACTATTGCATGTACAGAAGATGTAATTCTTAAACATGGAATGCAAACATCCAGTGATTGTAATATGCCTGTTACAGATTTAGAATATGAATTAGCACCGTCACGAGGTTTTTCTGGTGGAATAGGAATTAGTACAGGAATTAGGAATCGAGAGAATATTATCAATGATAATTATGATGATTATGCGGATATTGACCCTAATATTATGTTGTTGAATAATCAGTTTGTTATTGGTGTTCGTAAGAAAAATGGAAATATCAGTGATGGGAATGAAAAGCGAATCGGATTTCTTGTTGATTTACCTAATACATTCTTGAATGCAAATGTATTGCAATTTTTCTATATCAAATTATATGATAGTGAAGGAAAAGAAGTAGAAAGTTATACAGTGCAGGATTGGAATGTTATTTCAGCTGCATTAATAGGCTCATTAAATTCTTCAAAGATGAGATTAGGAATTACAGTGCCAGTGGATGTTGAGTTTTGTGAATATTCGCTATGGACAGGCGGTGTAGCTGCTATTCAACTTTCATCTATGCGAATATATAGCGCATTTGTAGAAAATGCTTCTGCCAATTGTGATAATCCATTGAGTTGTGATGCGGTGATGGTAGGAAGTGGTGCATTAAGTAATGCATACATCAATTATGACCAAACGTCATTGCCTTCTATTGGTGTAGGTGTTGGTATTAGTGGATTAGAGAACCTTTTGAATGGTGAGTTTAATCCAGATAAATATGCCCATTTTGTAGCAACCGTTGGTGTGGATCTTACTGGGTCAACATCTATTTCGATTAAATTAGGACGAGTATTAGGTCCTAATCAACAAATCGGGTTTATAGTTGATAGAAAAACATTTGTAGGTAATGTTAATTTGCTTCAAACGACAAAAGTTCGAACCTATCTTGATGGAACATGGCAAGACGAGATGACAGAATGGGGATTATTAGGTGTTGATTTGATAGGTAATGGTGATTACCAATATTTGATGATTAATCCCAAATATCCTTATGATGAAGTGGAATTGACATTTTCTTCGCTTGTGAGTGCATTGAATACAATGAAAATATATTCCGTCTTTGTCCGCAACGATTCAGATGGCGATGGCTTGCCCGATTGTATCGATCCTAACCCATGTTCGGATGAATTAACGGGATTAAGTGTAAACCCATCTGATATTTGTGAAGGCGAAGATGTGATATTATCTGGTTCAGCCAATTTTTCAGAATTGCCTAAATCTTATCAAGTTTTCGTACATGATGGAACTACAGAATATGATATGGGAACTTTGACAATAAACGATAATGGCGCGTTTACATATCAAATAAAAGATTTGTCTGCTGGCATTTATTCATTAAAGTTGATAGAAGATCTGCCTGCAAATAGTACTGAACAACCTGTAGAATATGAGGGACTTTCCTTTAAAGTTCACCCAACCCGTACAAAATGGATTCCAACAGAACCTTCTACTGACTGGAACGAATGGACCAACTGGTCAGAAGGTTCCCCTTGGACATGCACCGACGTGATTATACCCTCCGATGCAGATACTTATCCGGTTTTGAAAAGCGGGGTAATGAATGGCTGTCGTTATATTCACTTTGAGCCGAATGCGGAGGTGGTGAATACACACCGGTTGACGTATGAAAAAGCGTGGGTGGAACTGGCGTTGCATCCGAACCGCTATTATATGGTGACGGTTCCGCTCAAAGATACCTATTCGGGCGATTGGTTTATTCCTCAGACTGAGCCAACAACTGGTATGACGGTACAATATCCGGAGGTATTCTCTGTATTGGACGATCAATCTTTGCCGGAGAACCGCGTGACGCCAACGGTTTATCAGCGAGTATGGGCCTTTAAGACTTATAATAAATTCTTTGATGCACAGGGAAATGCACAGAAAGAGACTTTGGCTGCAACGACCCATTGGAGCGCACCGTATAATTATTTGGCGACCCCGTATGACAAGAACGAAGGCGGTTATGACTATAATGCGGTTTCTGTTTGGGTACATCCTTTCCGCCCCGATGCAACAGAAGATGATGATCTTGATGATTTGACTTATACTTTCCGCTTCCCGAAGGAGCATACATTGTATCAATATTATGATGAGCATGGAACAGGAGTTAATGCGTATGAGTCAATTAAGCGCGAACAACCGGGACGCTTTATCTATGAAAGTAAAGATTCGACATTCAGTTTCCCTGATACGATGCGTTTTTATGCAAATTCGGAAACGGAGGATGGCAAGAAGCTATTCTTGGTTGGGAATCCGTTTATGTCGCATATTGATTTAACAATGTTCTTGTTAGAAAATCCACACATAACTTCCATAAAAATAGAAGGTTCAGATGGTAATAACTATACATCTGTTCTTACAGGTGAAGGTGGTACGGGCATTATTACTGTAGATGGCATAAAAGCTATTGCTCCGATGCAGTCCTTCTTTGTAATTCAGGAAAGTGATGCGCCATCTTGTTCCATTACTTTCACAGAAAAAATGTTAATTTCTAAATCAGTATTACAGGATGAGACGGGATTAAAAAATGCAAATATCATCCGTCTTACCGCCTCTGCTTCCGACACCCGGTCAAGCGCTATGATTCGCTTCTCGGCTTCGGCAAGCGACAATTATCGTGAACGGGAGGATGCGGAGATACTGATTGAGAACGAGACACCGCCTGCGGTGGCTATCTTTACGACTGCCGAGGATAGGGCATTGGATATTCAGCAACGGGCGAACGGCGGGGAGATTCCGTTGGGCATGTACCTGCCAAAGCCGGAGGATGTGACGCTCCGCATTGCTGTGCCGGACGAGTATAGCGGTTGGATGGTGGAAGACGTGGAAACGAACCGCCGCTATCCGCTGATGCCAGGCGAAGAAACGGAGATACATGTGGGTCGCCTGACAACGAACGTAGGCCGGTTCTATCTGAAAGGGCAATCGGCTACGGGCAACGAGACCATCACCGCTACGCAGCCCAAGCTCTATTGTTATCGCGAAGCGGGAAGCCATACGTTGGTAGTACGTTCGGGCAGCGAGATGATGACCCGTTGCGAGGTATACGGCATGGACGGTCGTTTGCGCCACATCGGTCAGTTCGAGACGGACGAATACCGCTTCCCGGCACAAAAAGGCGTGCAAATCGTGAAAGCCTACTTTAAGGATGGAATTACATCAACGGTAAAAGTATTTTAAGGTATGATGAAGAATGCAATATATATACTAATGTATAGCCTCCTGCTCGGCGCATGTACCGCCGAAGAGGAGGTGATTGAGCCGGTAGTGGCGGAAACGATGGAAGTACCCATCTCGTTTGACCTTTCCATGACGGGACCGGCAACGCGGGCGTTTCCTCCAGAGGAAGCCAATGTACGTGATTGCTATGTAGACAAAGTGAATGTCTATGTGTATAGCCGCCCGGAAGATGGTAATTATGTAGAAGGAAACAAGCGGGACGGATTTACATATCGTAGTCAAGTAACGCTGACGGCTCAGGAAACAGGAGGAACAGGTGATAAGCAACCTCGCTATACTGCGAGTGGGGTGCTTTCCCTTTCCAGCGGTTATGATTATTATATCACGGCTGTAGCTTATTCTCAAAAACAAGGTGAAGATAAGTTGTTTAAAAAAGGAGATAACAATTATTTAATACAGTCTTGTTTAGAATTGACAGATTCGGAATATAAAACACCTGAGTTTTTCTTTGGAACAGTTGTACACAATGAACGAGATACTGTATTTAATTATCAGGATGTAAAGAATGATAAACAAACCTCTTTGACCGGTTGGCTTTATCGGGGGGTGGCGGGAATTGAAATCACATTAACGAATGTACCTGAATCTGTGACGAAAATAGAACTCCTTGCCGATACAATCTATACGAAAGTAGGAGCTTCGCATTATGATGATTTCTTACACGCGTATGAAGCAAAGAAAGACACGAAATATGAGCACTTTGTGTTGGGTGAGGTTGAATTAGAAAAAGGAGAGGGGGATAATAAAACAATAAAGATTGTCGGTCCCAACCTCCTGACCAATATCTGTACATCGCTTTCCCTTCGCATTACAAGTGAAGATGAGGATGGAAAAGAAAGTGTAGAAGCCTGTCGCCTTCGTTTGCGGGATGTGGATGAAAGCGAAGTGGGGGAAGAGGAACAAACTCGTTCCATTCCTTCAGATGGTGGAAATGGAACGGGCATTATTCCGGAAGGAGAAGTGATTGACCCGACACCGGAAGACCCCAGTGATGATAACGAGAAGAACCCATACCGGGTTTGTTTCAAGCGGAATAATTACTATCGAATCGAAGGCGATTATACCCAGTTGCGTACATTTAAATATACGCTTCGCGTAACCGTCAATCCGAATTGGGATATGGATGTCAGTTTGCCGTTGGATAAGAGCGAAGGGAGTACTGAACAATAAGATGAAATAATATGAAAGGAATAGGAATACATCTATGCGCCTTGTCCGCCCTTCTGGCATTTGGCGCGTGCGACAAAGATACCAAGAGCGTTGAAGATATTCCGGTGGCGGAAGAAAAGACGCAGACATTCCGCCTGCGGGTGGAGAGCGTAGGCGAGGATTCGAAATTAGACACGCGCGTCAGTCGCCCGTTGTTCAGCATTTCGCCCCGTCAGACGATAGACCGTGTGACGTTTATCATCCTCCGAAACGATGCTTCGGCGGAGATTCTGATGAAGCGGACCATCACCGGATGGAGCGATACGGACAATATCATCAGTCAGCCCTATACGGAGCGGGACACGCGCGGACGAGAAGCAAACATTCGGCTCGAAGGAGACGAGTTGTTGCCCGATGGAGACTATGTGGTGTATGCCGTGGGAGCACATACCGGTTCCTTTAGCGGGTATGAAGCCTTTGCCGGTTATGAGGTAGGAGATGCGTTCCTGCGTGCGGAGACAGCTACCGTAGCAGACGATGGCATTGCCGATGAAATCTTTGCCGGGGCGGAATACCTGCATGTGGTGGACGGAAAGATATGGACACGCCCCAGCATAGATGCCGATTATGAGGCGGCCACCTTCACACTCCGCCGGCAGGTGGCAGGTATGTATGGCTATTTCACCCATATCCCGGCCGAGATAGGCGGGGAGAAGGTGGCAAAATTGCGTCTTGTGGTCTCGAAACGAAACCGACAAGTGGTGTTCGGTGGTTTCCGTTCGATGGAAGACCCGGAGAACTTCAGCATCGAGAAGGTAGTGAATGGGGTTATGCCCCGCACGGACTACGATAGCCGTTTGGCAGGATCAGAAACGAAAAACGGTTTTGCCACGTTTGAAATCGCCTTGAAAGACTGGTTTCCTGGTGCGGGCGATTTGCCTTTGGATGCCAATGGCGATGGCTTCTTGGATGAGAACGATGAGAATTGGCAGGTAGACGAGGAGGTGCGCGAGGAAGGCACGGTTAAGCTCCAGAAAGGCTCTGTCTATCGGGGCGGATTCTGGGTGCCGATTTACGTCACGGCGGAAGAGGTGAAAACCGCGATGCCTACGTTCCAATTGCAACTGCTGGGCCGGGACGACTGGATTTTGAAATATTGGAATGTCTTGAAGCGTCCGCACGAGGAGGAAACGACACGTTCCATCGTGTATTTGAACGAACAGGGAAGAGCCGTGGTACAGACGGAAACCGATCCATCTTCCGCCCTGACTTATAATATCGCCCGGAATAACCTGTACACCTTGGGGACAAAAGACATGGACCAGTCGTATGGGGAAGACAATCCCATCGACCTTTCTTCCGCTACCGACTTGGTAATGGATGTGAATCCGGAATGGACTGCTATATTGTCTGTTATATTTAATTGAGTTTTTCTTTATTCCTTGAATCTCGCGGATTTTGCGTATATTTGCCCGAAAAACAAGAGAATGCGCTATGATAAAAGAAAATTTCATTAAATTATATGAGAATAGTTTTAAGGAAAATTGGGCGTTACCAGCTTTGACGGATTACGGTGATGGGAATACGTTTTCCTACGAAGAGCTGGCGAAACAAATAGCGCGTATTCATCTGCTTTTCGAGAAGTCGGGTGTTCGTCCGGGAGATAAAGTGGCTTTGATTGGAAAAGACTGCATCCGTTGGTGTGCCGTATATATGGCAACAGTAACTTATGGCGCGGTAATCGTTCCGATTTTGCAAGACTTTAATCCGAATGATATGCAGCATATCATTAATCATTCAGAATCCGTATTGCTTTTTGTGGGCGACCGTTTTTGGGATGCCATGGACGAAGAAAAGATTCCGGGTATACGTGCGGCCATTTCATTGACAGATTATCGGTGCCTTTATCAGAAAAAAGAGGAGAATATAGCAGAGATACTCCGGGATATGGATAGTTTGTTTGCCGGGAAATATCCTTCGGGATTTACAGCAGAAGACATCCGATATGTAGACCAGGATAACGATACGGTAGTCCTGTTGAATTATACTTCCGGAACCACCGGATTCAGCAAAGGAGTCATGCTGACAGGAAATAACCTGGCCGGGAATGTTGTCTATGCCCGGACGTTGGATGTCCTTTTCCGGGGCGAACGGGAATTGTGTTTCCTTCCATTGGCTCATGCCTATAGCTGCGCGTTCAACTTCCTGGTGCCTATGGCATTCGGTGCGCATGTAACGTTGTTAGGACGTTTGCCTTCTCCTAAAATCCTGTTGAAGGCTTTCAGTGATGTGCGTCCGAATCTGATACTGACCGTACCTCTTATCCTTGAGAAGATTTATAAAAAGATGATTTTGCCTCAATTGGAAAAGAAATCCATGCAGGTGATGTTGCGTATACCCATATTGAATAAGCTCATCTACCGGAAGATCTGCCAACGCCTGATAGATGCATTGGGCGGATGTTTCCGCGAAGTCATTGTAGGTGGAGCCGCGATGAATCAAGAAGTGGCGGATTTCCTGTATAAAATAAAATTCCCTTATACGATAGGTTATGGCATGACAGAGTGCGGACCTTTGATCAGTTATGACAATCATAAGGAATATGTGCTGACTTCGTGCGGACAAATTCTGAAAGGAATTATGGAAGTGCGGATAGACTCGGACGATCCGTTGCATACGGTAGGGGAGATTCAAGTGCGGGGTGAGAATGTCATGAAGGGATATTACAAGAACGAAGAGGCAACACGCAATGTCTTTACGGAAGACGGCTGGTTGAAGACCGGTGATTTAGGTACAATTGATGCCCAAAAGCATATTTATATCCGTGGGCGTAGCAAGACCATGTTGTTGAGTTCGAACGGACAGAATATTTATCCGGAGGAGATTGAATCGAAGTTGAATAATTTTCCGTATGTGCTGGAAAGTCTGATTCTGGAAAAGGATGGAAAACTGGTCGGGTTGGTTTATCCGGATTATGATGCGGTAGACCATGTCGGCATTTCGCATCAGGATTTGCCTGAAGTCTTGGAGCAGACCCGTATCGGACTGAATAAGCTATTGGCGCCTTATGAAGCAGTAACGGCATTGAAATTGTATCCGAATGAGTTTGAGAAAACGCCGAAGAAAAGTATCAAGCGCTATTTGTACACTATTTGAGTTTGTAAGTTTTTGAGTTCTTAAGATTTTAAGTTTTCTATTCTTTCGTATTGCATGAAGAGATTAATTTATTGGATGGCGGCGGTATGGGCTGGAGGCATTACCGTTTCCGCACAAACGCCGGCAGATACAACAATGAGCCGGACTATTCAGGATGTTGAAATTTGGGGACGGCATTCGGCCGGAAGCATCGGAGGAGCAATCAAGCAGTTGCAGATAGAGAATAATCCGAGTAGCGTTAACGTAACAGCTGCAGATGCATTCCGACAATTCCCTTCCGTTATTACGGATATAGAAGGCGGCGTTATGTTTCGAGGTTCCACCCGATCGGGGATGTTTATTGATGGCATACCTTACGGACTGATGGAGGAGTATAACGGCGATGTGCTGATTCAGTTGCCTGCAATCTTTTTCAATCATCTTTCATTGAGCGCTTTTGCGCCGATTGATTTTGTACCGGATGGAGACGCCGGAGTATTGAACCTATCTTCTCAGTCCGAATCCGGTGATTTTTCTCCGCTTACGCTTCATTTGGGAGGCGGGTTGCATAGCCGTTATAATGCCGGAGCGGTATTGAATTTGAATCCGGGACGTTTTCATATTCTGGCGAAATACAATTACCGGCGAGAATTTCGTTCTCGCAAGTTTGACAAATCGACCACCACTTCGCAAAACACTACGGTGATGAACAATAATGCCGATGCACGTCCGAATATCCATTTGGCGGATTTGGCCGTTTCGTATGACCTGACCGAGAATGACGAACTGGGCATCAAAGGGCTTTTCCATTCGATGAGTTACAGCCGTTATGGAAAGA
>URGO01000033.1 GCA_900547435.1 uncultured Parabacteroides sp. | reverse complement strand
GCTCCAATCGTTATGACATCACCTTCCTCAATGCGTACGATTTCCTTGTCTCCCAATAATTCATTACGCAGGAATGTGCCGGTCAGGCTTGGGAAGTCGCGCAACGAATAGACCAATTCCCCGTTTTTGGTCTCCTTGACATGTATGACACAATGTTTGCGCCCCATGCTTGGATCGCTGGTAATGATGGGGACATCTACGCCATCGGTGTCTTTGTTTCGTCGGCCAATGACGTTGTCACCTAAGATTAAAGGTAAGTCCTGCTTAAATGCAAAATTGTTCTCAATGACCGTAATGAATCCGCAAGAAAAGTCCGGCTCTTTCACCTCTTTTTCTTGTCCGGATTTCGTACGGACCACCTTCCTTCCTATCTTGATTTTAAATTGAGACGCACATTGTGGGCAAACCATAGCCACGACTTCTCCGTCCTTATACTTGCTTTCATCAAACGTTATCTGATGATCACATTTCGGGCAAAATACTCGTTTCATTGTTTTTATTCTTTATTCGAAAAACTCTTCGTGCGCAAAGATACGATAAAAAGTAATACCTGAGGAGAACGATTTGAATTCTGGAGCAAAACAGGGGCAGAAAATTGGGTTGGAGAAAACAGGATAGCTATAAAAAAGAAAAAGGTTGTCATCCCGACAACCAATCTCCATTGTTAACCTTAAATCTAATACCATGAAAAACACAGTGCAAATATAGAGGTTTTATTTGATACCTATGCATATATTTGCCATGTTTTCTTGAGCGTTTAACTTATTTTGATTTGTATAAGCTCTAATGGAACTTATTTATAGATTTATTTACATAGATCAAACTAATTTATTAGTGCCTTCTACCTCTCTTCCCATTGACCAAACGCAACGAACATTCAGCTTCCGGTCCAAAATCAGAATGTCGGCATCCTTTCCGCGGGCTAATGAGCCTTTGCGGTCGGCTATGTTAATCAATCGAGCCGGTGTTTCGGAAGCCATACGGATGGCATCGGCCAACGGAATATCCGCTTTCTGCACCATAATCTGGACTAATTTGTCCATTGTTGTCAGACTCCCCGCTAAAGAGGAATGGTCGGCCAGCTTGCATACGCCATCTTCAATGATAAAACGTGGGTCTACCTCCGGATGTTCGCAAGCGGCATATGAAACGGCATCGGTTACCAGACACGTGTTCTCTACACCTTTCAACTTATACACCAAACGTAAGATAGTAGAAGGCAGATGCATTCCGTCGGCAATGACTTCGACCGTCATATTATCCATCAGGTAAACGCTCTCTACAGTCCCTTCATATATGTATTCTTTACGTTTGTGGAATCCCGGCATGGCGTTATAGAAGTGGGCTACATGGGTGAATCCTGCTTCGTAGGCTTCCCGAATCAATTCAAATTCCGCTTCGGTATGAGTTGCGGCCAGCATCACGCCTTTGGATTTGACATATTTGGCAAACTCCATAGCTCCCGGAAGCTCCGGACTGATATCCCAACGTTTGATGCAAGGCAAATCTTCCAATAAAGAGGTATATTCGTCTTTATCCAGTTCTTTGACAGAGTTGGCAAAAAGGCTTCCTGCCATTTTAGGATTCAGATAAGGGCCTTCCAAATGCAATCCGTGAATCGGAAGCGTCTTTTCGGCCATCAGATTTTCGCATACTCCGGCTGCCTGGCGTATTACATCTGCCGAAGAGGAAGAGAGTGTCGGGAATATGGACGTTGCTCCGTGGCGAAGATGCGCTTCAGTCGCGGTACGGAATGCCTCTTCTGTTCCTTCCTTGAAGTCATGTCCGCCGCCCCCATGCACGTGCATCGCAACAAACCCCGGAACGATATACATACCTCGTGCGTCAATTACTTTGGCCCCGATTACCGCCAAATCACTATTGGTTACTTCTAAAATCTTGCCATCGCTAATTAATACTGAGCCTTCGTCCAACCACCCTTGCGGAGTTAGTATTTTACCATTTATTATTTGTGTCAGCATAGTTCCGTTTATTTGTTTAGAATAATTTGTTTGTTCCGTCGACCAGTTTTCCCATAGCCCAGACAGCACGCAGATTCAGGTCTTTATCTAAAATAATGATATCGGCATCCTTGCCTCGTTGCAAAGACCCCTTCCGGTCATAGACGCCCATGATACGGGCCGGCGTTTCCGAAGCCATTCGGACGGCATCGGCCAGAGGTATGTCCGCCTTTTGGACCATGGTACGAATCAGACGGTCCATGGTGGCGATACTTCCCGCTAAAGCGGAACGGTCGGACAATTTGCATACACCATCTTCGATGATGACACGCGGGTCGAATGCGGTTTGGCTATCCGTTGCCGTACATGCCAATGCATCCGTTACTAAACAAGTGCGTTCTACACCTTTAATCTTATAGACGAGCCGTAAGATGGTAGGCGGGACATGGATACCATCGGCTACTACCTCGACGGTCATATCGTCAATCAGGTAAACGCTCTCGACGGTCCCTTCGTATTTGTATTCGCGCCGTTTGTGGAATCCCGGCATGGCGTTATAGAAATGAGTGGCGTGTGAATAACCGACTTCGTAAGCCGTAAGGATATCCTCATATTCGGCGGCTGTATGTCCTACTGCGGCTAAAACGCCTTTGGAGGTGATATATTTGCCAAATTGTATGGCACCCGGCAATTCCGGTGCGGCATCCCACCGTTTGATGCAATGGGTCTCTTCCAGCAACGGGATATATTCTTCCGGGTCAGGGTCTTTAATCCATTCCGGAATCTGCGCACCCGCCATTTTCTTGTTGAAATAATGACCTTCTAGGTGCAGACCCAAGACAGGGCTATCCGGTTCAGCCATCAATTTCTCGGTCGTTTCGGCAGCTGCACGAATCATCGGGATGGTAGATGAGGAAAGGGTTGGGAATATGGAGGTTGTCCCATGTTGCATATGCGTATGTATCGCTACGCGGAAAGCATCTTCTGTCCCTTCCATGAAATCGCGGCCTCCTCCGCCGTGTACATGCAGCTCAACGCCCCCAGGGACAATATACATACCTTTGGCATCAATCAGCTTTGCTCCGACGATAGCCAAATCACAATTCGTAACTTCCAGGATTTTGTTGTCCTGAATCAATACAGAGCCATCTTTCAGCCAGCCCTGCGGGGTAAGTATCTTACCATTTATAATTTGTGTCAGCATTGTTATGTTATTAGTTTATTAGGCTTCACAAAAATAGATAAAATTTGAATGGAGTTGCACGCCGGAAAAGCTGTTTTTTTCCGAAAATCCTATTAAAAATGTATAAATATGTGTTCCTCTTTTCTAAATATCTAATTTAATCGTACTTTTGCCTCGTTATATAATATGTAAAAAAGACATGGACGCAGAAAAGAAAGAAGCGAAAGAGATAAATAAGTATTCGTTGCTGATAGTAGCCGTAATTGTTTTAGCCTTGATAGCGTGCGGAGGCGGTTATTATATTTTCCATCAAAATAAGCAGATGGAGGAGTTAACCCAGTCGTTTGACCTGGAAAAAGAGATGATGGCCGACGATTTGAACGAGCTTTCTCTCCAGTATGAAGGGTATAAGTTCAGTGTAAGCAACGATTCGTTGGTGGCACAGCTCTCTACCGAGCAGGCAAAAGTGCAACGTTTGCTGGAAGAACTCCGTACCGTGAAGTCTACAAACGCGAAGGAGATAGCCCGTCTGAAGAAAGAAATAGCCACTTTGCGTAAGATTATGCGTAATTATGTGGTGCAAATCGACTCGTTGAACCGTGCAAACGAGCAACTGAAAGTAGAAAAACATGAAGCGGAAAAGAAATATCGCCAGGCATTTTCTACGGCGGCCAATCTGAAGAAAGAGAAGGAACAACTCACCGAGCGCGTAACGCTGGCAAGCAAGCTGGACGCTACGGGTATTACTGTTACGCCGGTTAATTCGCGCGGAAAGCTGGCAAAGCGCATCAAACGGATGGAACAATTTGTTGTTACCTTCCGGATTGCGAAGAATGTTACCGCACCGGTAGGAGAGAAGGAAATTTATGTCCGCATTATGAAGCCCGATGATGATATCTTGGTGAAGAGTCGGGGAGATGTCTTTACCTTCGAAGGCAAGGAAATCAACTACTCTATGAAGAAGATGATTGAGTATGAAGGCGAGGAAGTCCCGGTCACGATGTACTGGAACATCGAAGAATACTTATCTCCGGGAACTTATCGGGTAGATATCTTTGCCGATGGGAATCTGATAGGCAAGAAATCGTTTGAACTGAAAGACTAATTTCTAATTAAATTAAATACACATGAAACCTACATTATTTGTATTAGCGGCCGGAATGGGAAGTCGGTACGGCGGCTTGAAACAATTGGACGGACTGGGTCCTAACGGAGAAACAATCATGGATTATTCGATTTTCGATGCGATTCGTGGCGGTTTCGGTAAGTTGGTATTTGTTATTCGCAAATCATTTGAAAAAGATTTCCGCGAGAAAATCGTTTCCAAATATGAAAATCACATCCCCGTAGAGGTAGTATTCCAAGACTTGAACGACCTGCCCGCAGGTTTCACTTGTCCGGAGGGACGTCAGAAACCTTGGGGTACCAATCATGCCGTGCTGATGGGAAAAGATGTCATCAAAGAGCCGTTTGCGGTGATTAATGCTGATGATTTCTACGGACGGGACAGCTTTGCCGTAATCGGTAAATGGTTGTCTGGCATGGAAGGCAAGAAGAATGAATATTGCATGGTGGGCTATCGCGTGGGAAATACCCTGAGCGAGAGCGGATCGGTGGCGCGTGGTGTGTGCGAGACGAATGCCGAAGGTTATCTGACCGGCGTAGTTGAGCGTACGGCTATTGAACGTATCGACGGAGAAATCCAGTTTATCGACGAGAATGGCAAGAAAGTGGTTCTGGAAGAGAATACACCGGTTTCGATGAACATGTGGGGTTTCACACCGGATTATTTCCAATATTCGGAAGATTACTTTGTGGAATTTCTGAAGAAGAACATCGAAAACCTGAAGTGTGAATACTTCATTCCGCTTTTGGTGAACGATTTGATTACAAAAGGAACCGCTACAGTGAAGGTTCTTGATACGTCATCCTAGTTGTTTGGTGTTACCTTCGCCGCTGATCGCCAAAGTGTGGTCGACAAGATTCAGGCTTTGTGTGATGCCGGTGAATATCCGAATAAATTATTTTAAAGTTGCGCATATTTGCCATAGGTGGAACCTGATTCGGGGAAAGCCTATGGCTTTTTTTGTTGGAATTTGGGAGAATCTAATCAATAGTTCCGACAGATTGTTTGCATCACAGTTGTGAATCAATTACATCACCCAGGTGATGCAATCAATTCACAACTGTGAATTAATTAATTCACCCGGGTGATGTAAACAAATTCATTAAAGCGTAAAAGCAATTTCTATGCCGAATTGCAATGGCTTGCCCAATTGAATGAAAGGATTGCCGAACGACTCGAAATAAAAGGCCGAATATTCGGTATTTGTCAGGTTCTTTCCCCATAAACTGACATTGAATTTATCTTTGCGGACACCGGCGCGGGCATTCAGTGTCAGATAGAAATTCTGGCAAATATCATTATACTCTGTCCAGAATATCTTGCCGGCTCCGTTTAATTGAGCAGAAGCATATATCTGGTCAATCCATTTTTCCCGTAGATTTTTGGTGTATTGTGCGGCAAGACTTGCGGTATGACGAGGCGTGTAGGGCACAAAATTCCCGTCAAACACCTGCTGGCCATTATCATAATCTCGGAATGTAGCATGAGTAAATCCATAATTCAAATCGGCTGTCCATTCTGAGGATATGCGGGCACGCAACGATGATTCTATCCCTGTACTACGTGCTTTTCCTGCGTTGGCCAATATCCGTCCGTTCCCGCTATTCACAAATTTGGTGATTTGTAAATCGCGTATATCCATATAGAAAAGGGTTAATTCTGCATTCAGATGCCCTTCTATCAGCTCGCTCCGCACTCCCAGCTCGTAATTCCAGCTCTGTTCCGGCTTATAGGCCGCCACATCTTCTACCGGGACGGGCTTCTCAATTTCCGTAGGAATCATAGATTGGAAAGCACTCATCATATCGTATTTCATCTGGGCCTGCATCACGTCAGCCGACATCTGCACGTTGTATCCGCCGGTCTTATATCCTTTAGCAACCGATATATATGTATAGGTGGAAGGATGACACTGATATTTCAATGAGACTTTCGGCAAGACCTGCCAGAAGTCCTGGTCGGCATATACATCCATCACCGTAGGTTCATAAAAAGAACTGAGCGGAATCTCCATATTTCCCATAAATGCTGACATATTCATCTTGGCTTCTGCGGCATAAGCAAACTTCTGACGCTCATAATCCAACCGGATACCTGCCGTAAGAGACAAGCCTTCGGTAAACAAATTATTATAGGTAGATTGATGGAATAACGCCAATCCGAAAGAAGGTGTTTCGAAATCGCCGGGGATATAAAGTTCTTTATCGGTTATTTTAAGCGAAGGCATCCGCGGATTGTCTGCTTCTTCTTTAATCTTATCAAATACCGGTTGGAGCACCTCTTTTATGCCATCCTCTTTGAAGGTTACCGGTCCTTCGGTATTTAGTCCGTTATAAAAGCCATACGCCCCGAACGACCAGCGATAATTCTTATCAGTATTGCTTCGTATTGCGACCTCCTGACTGATGGCATGTTGCTTTTGTTTCTGATTTAAGGTAAAGATAGACTTGGGCGAGAAATCCTGGTCCATCTTCATGTCATCGTTCAAGAACTGATAGCCGGTTGTACTGCTCAATAAGAATTGCTCGGTTTTATATTCCAAAAGTAAACTATTGGATAACATTGTCCGGTTATACGAAGAAGGGTCGTTGATACTTACTGGGGCGACATATTCTTCTTCCGCGTTATATAGTCCGTAGGGGAAAGCTCCTTGGTCGGTATAATCGCCAGCGAAGGTATAAGCCAAGCGGAAATTAGGGCTTAACCTGCCCTCCAATCTCAAACGTCCGCCAACCGATTGCTCTTTGTCGGCTTTCTTGCCGGTATATGCATTTTCAAAATATCCGCTGTTCCGGTTATAATAAACACCTGCGGTAAATCCGAATTTATCACTCACCACACCATAATGAGATGCCTTCAGTTTCACCTGGCCGTAATTGCCTGCCGATACCGATACCCGCTTCCCTTGAAAGTCGAAAGGCGAGAGCGTATAAATATTCACGATTCCCCCCATCGCATTGCGCCCGTAAAGCGTCCCTTGCGGTCCGCGCAATACTTCAATTCGTTGGATGTCGGTCAATTCAAAGTCGAATGTACTTTTATCTAAATAAGGTACATT
Organism: uncultured Parabacteroides sp.; assembly: GCA_900547435.1. Lineage (GTDB taxonomy): Bacteria > Bacteroidota > Bacteroidia > Bacteroidales > Tannerellaceae > Parabacteroides. The sequence goes on along the minus strand of URGO01000033.1, from coordinate 15,338 downwards.
ATCGACATACATTCCGATAGACTGGCCGCTACTCCGTGCCCCAATTCCGCGGATATAAACCGCCGAGGTCAGTTTTGCCCCATAATCGGGAATGAAAAGATTAGGAACCAGCGAGCTGATATCTTTCAAAGCATCTATCTGTCTGCCCGCAATCTGCTGAGGGGATAATATGGAGACCGCAGCGGGAAGCGTCCGCAAGTCATTTGTCTCCTTGGTTGACGAGGTGAGAATTATCTCATCTATATTGTAAGTTCGAATCGTATCGTTCGAATGCACTTTGTTCCCTTCTTCGGCACATACCACCTGTACGCCTGAAAGCAGCATTATAGCTGCACCCCATACATATCGTTTCATCATCAATCCTATTCAGTTCTTTTTCAATTTGTGCCTGCAAAGAAACACTAAAATCTGCAATCTGGCAATCCCTATATATAGGGATTTTTCAATTTTCCTTATACCATTTTCTCCAAACGTTCTTTCCAAACCTCAAACGCTCCGCAATATTTATCGGCTTTCAAGCCGTTCGGTTCAATTTCTTCTATCTTTTTCAATGAGGCAAATGCCTCTTCGGGCGAATGATAGATGCCTGCTCCGATACCGGCACCTTTGGCCGCACCGATAGCTCCGTTCGTATCATACATCTCGATGACTGTACCGGTTACACCTGCCAATGCTTCACGCAGTATCGGGCTTTGGAACATATTCGAGTTGCCTACACGGATAGCCTGAATATCGATGCCCATCTCATTCATAATATCCATGCCGTATTTGAATGAAAACACGATACCTTCTTGAGCTGCACGAGCAATATGGGCTGCCGTATGGATGTTGAAGTTCAATCCAAATATCGTGCAATCTACCCGCTTGTTCTGAAGCATCCGCTCTGCACCATTACCGAATGGCAAAATAGACAAGCCTTCCGATCCAATCGGCACACTTTCCGCCAAAAGATTCTGTTGGTCATAAGTGGTGCCTTCGGACATCATTGTTTTCTTTACCCACGAGTTCAGAATCCCGACACCATTAATACACAGCAAAACGCCCAAACGCGGATTTTCTTTGGTATGATTAACATGAGCAAATGTATTGACACGCGAAAGTCGGTCTGCACTCAAATTGCCATTTACACCATAAACTACACCTGACGTTCCGGCTGTAGCTGCTACTTCTCCGGGGTTGAGCACATTCAATGACAAAGCATTGTTGCATTGGTCGCCCGCACGATAGGTTATCGGGGTTCCCTTTTTCAATCCTAATTCGGCAGCAACCGAACCCTGCAGTTCTCCTTGCACACCAAACGTATCACAAAGTTTAGGAATTAAATAATGACTGAATCCGAAATAGGATATGATATCTTCAGAAAGGCAATTGTCCTGGAAATCCCAAAAGATGCCTTCGGATAAACCGGAGATAGTTGTGGTTATTTCGCCTGTCATACGCATGGCTATATAATCACCGGGCAACATAATCTTATCAATTGAGCGATATAAATCCGGTTCATATTCCTTTATCCATGCCAATCGGGCTGCTGTAAAATTGCCGGGAGAGTTAAGTAGATGTGATAAACAACGTTTCTCGCCTATTGAATGGAAGGCACGTTCGCCATACGCTACCGCACGGCTGTCACACCAAATAATGGAAGGACGCAAGACGGTCCGGTTCTTATCTACCACAACCAAACCATGCATTTGGTAGGCTATGCCTATTGCCTTGATTTCTTCACCTCGAATACCGGACTTTCCCAATGCGCCCTGAATGGCACTCTTTATATAAAACCACCAATCGTCAGGGTTTTGCTCCGCCCATCCGATGCGAATTGCTTTGATTGGCGCTTCCGTCTTAGGAAAATGATCAGACCCAACCGTAAGTCCGCTTTCTGCTTCCACTATCGAAACTTTTACGGAAGAGCATCCTATGTCACAACCTAACAAATACATAAGCAATTATTTTTAGTCAATAAGGTCAGATGCATGACTTGGGCGTGAAGCGCGAGTTCTCAGTCTCTACTCTACCTTGTCAACGCATTTTGTTTAATTCGTTTCCTTATCTTCTTTATTAATCTTCCGAACCAAAACTTTGTCTATACGTGCGCCATCCATATCAACGACCTCGAACTCGAAGCACATCCAATCCAATTTCTCGCCGGTTTTCGGCAAACGCTCCAGAATATCTAAAATCAAGCCGCTGATGGTGTTGTAATCATGTTCCGCATATAAATCTTCCATATCGAAGTAAGCCAAGAAATCATAAAAAGAATATTGGCCATCCACCAGCCATGTTCCGTCAGCTCTTTCTACAATTTCCAATTCTTCGCCTGCTTCGGGGACTTGTCCCACCAATCCTTCCATAATATCTTTTAAGGTAACGATACCTTCGATACCTCCAAATTCATCTGTAACGATAGCATATTTAACACGTGCCTGTTTGAATTGCTCCAATGTTGTATATACGCTTTGATTTTCCGGTACAAACTGAGCGGGACGAACAATTTTCCTTAAAGAGAAATCCGGAGTGTTGATATGGACAAACAAATCTTTTAAAGAAACAACGCCTATAAAATCATCGAATTTCCCTTCCGCTACCGGATAAATGTCGAACAGGTTTGCTTCGACCTTTTTATTGATTTCTTCGGCAGAGTCCATTACATCCAGCCAAACCATATCTCCACGATGGGTCATGATAGAATCTACGCGGCGGTCGCCCAAATTAAATACACGTTCTACAATGTCGTGTTCCACTTCCTGTACTTCGCCATCATCGAATCCTTCTTTTACGATTGCCTTGATTTCTTCTTCTGTCACTTTCGAATCTTCTACACGATCTAAGCCAAGCATTCTGACGGCAAGTGCTGTACTTTGAGATAATAGCCAAACAAATGGAGATGCGATGAGCGACAAAAGATGCATCGGGCGTGCAATCAGCATCGACACTCGTTCAGAACAACTCATGCCAATCCGTTTTGGCACCAATTCTCCAAAGATTAGTGTCAGATAAGTCACTATCACAACAATTAATGTTTTTGAAATCCACAAAGCGTGAGGCTCTAATTCTGGAATATAAGCGATAAACACCGCTAAATCACCTGCCAATGTTTCTCCGGAATACAAACCGGTCAAAATACCAATCAACGTAATACCAATTTGTATGGTTGATAAGAACCTATCAGGCTCTTCCGATAGTTTTAATGCGGTTTCCGCTGAACGACTTCCTTTTTTTGCTTCAGTCTCTAATTTGGTTTTTCTCGAAGAGACTAAAGCGATTTCCGACATGGATAAAATTCCATTTAACAAAATAAGAATAACTATTATAAAAACTTCCATTGATTAATTTAATCTGATTAGGTTGCGAATATACAGATAAATCCGAATACAGATACTTATTTGACAAAAAAAATCTTCTTTTTTTTCTAAGAATAGGAAAAAACATAAGGATAAAAAAAATTGAGAGTACAAAAAAGAGGCATATAACTTCAGAATTGAAGCCTTGTTTGGAATCTTTTATGTTGGCAAAAAAGTCTGCTAACTTAAAATTTATATAGATTATTAATTGTACATTCAAAAATAAAACCTACATTTGCGCAATGAATTTCAAAAGTTAGGGTAAAAATGATCGATAAAATAAAGGCTCTATTACAAGAAGTAGAGAATATGACGGCAGCTAATGCGGAAGAACTTGAAGCTTTACGCATCAAATATCTTAGCAAAAAAGGTGAGATATCCGCATTGATGAATGACTTCCGTAATGTTCCGGCTGAACAAAAACGTGAAGTGGGAATATACATCAATCAACTGAAAGAGACTGCCCAAAACAAAATCAACGAATTAAAGGAAAGTTTTGAGAACACGCAGACATTCAATAACGAGATTGATTTGACTCGTACCGCTTATCCGATAAACTTAGGTACACGCCATCCTTTGTCATTGGTAAAAAAAGAGATTTGCGATATATTTGGCCGTTTAGGATTTAGTATCGCCGAAGGTCCTGAGGTGGAAGATGATTGGCATGTGTTCTCATCGTTGAACTTTGCGGAAGATCATCCGGCTCGTGATATGCAGGATACATTCTTTATCCAACATAATCCGGATGTGTTGCTTCGTACGCACACTTCATCGGTTCAAACGCGTGTTATGGAAAAACAGCAACCGCCAATTCGCATTATCTGTCCGGGACGTGTATATCGTAATGAAGCTATTTCTTATCGTGCGCATTGTTTCTTCCATCAAGTGGAAGGACTTTATATAGACAAAAATGTTTCATTCGCCGACTTGAAGCAGGCTTTGCTCTTTTTTGCGAAAGAAATGTTCGGACCGGAAACCAAAATCCGTTTGCGTCCTTCTTATTTTCCATTTACAGAACCTTCAGCAGAAATGGATATTTCTTGTAATATTTGTGGTGGAAAAGGATGCCCGTTCTGCAAACATACTGGTTGGGTAGAAATCTTGGGGTGTGGAATGGTTGACCCGAACGTACTGGAAAATTGTGGCATTGATAGTCATATTTATACAGGTTATGCTTTGGGTATGGGAATCGAACGTATAACAAACCTCAAATATAGGGTAAAAGATCTACGTATGTTTTCAGAAAATGATATTCGTTTCCTGAAAGAATTCATAAATGCCAGTTAAAATTGTGACCCTAAAATCGTATGTAATACCAGTAGCCCCGGACTTTTTCTAAAGTCCGGGGGAAGACACACACTTCAGATTAGGTTCCACAATTTTAATTCTGAGTTCTGGTTATCGGATTATGGTTCTTTTATCTTTTATGAACCATAATTGATAATTCAGGATTCAGAAATTGGTTTTATATAGTGTTAAGAAATGCGCAAAGAAGAAAGATATAAAGGCGTTTTGGATTGGTTTCAAACTCATGTTCCCGTAGCTGAAACTGAACTTCATTACAGTAATCCTTATGAATTGCTGATTGCTGTTATATTGTCTGCGCAATGTACTGACAAACGGGTGAATATGGTTACTCCGGCACTTTTTAAAGCTTTTCCGGAACCGGAAGTATTGGCTGTGTCCACTCCTGAAGTAGTATACGAATATATTAAAAGTGTTTCTTATCCCAATAACAAAGCGAAGCATTTAGTTGGAATGGCGAAGATGCTAGTGGATGTTTTTCATGGAATAGTTCCATCGGATGTTGACGAACTGATGAAGCTCCCCGGAGTCGGACGAAAAACAGCCAATGTCATTGCATCGGTTGTTTATGACAAACCGACTATGGCTGTAGATACGCATGTTTTCCGTGTGGCAAATCGTATCGGATTGACTCATAATAGCAAAACACCTTTGGAAACAGAAAAAGAACTGACTAAGAATATTCCTCAAAAACTTATTCCGATTGCTCATCACTGGCTGATTTTACATGGTCGGTATACTTGCTTAGCTCGCAAACCCAAATGCGACATTTGCGGATTAAAGATTTGGTGTAACTATTTTCTAACGCAAAAATGAAGCGTTACCGAAGAGAAATAATTATTACCCTTCTTTGTCTTTTTATTGCCGGATGCTTTGTAAGCTATTTCTTTCAATTTATCCAAAGGGAAAAGGGTGAGGCAAAAATTGATAGCCAAGTGTTGCTTTTACCCTCCACCAAAGCGTTGCTTCGAATCAGACAAGCAGATGTTTGGTCAAGATACATGGTAGAAAAAGAGAACCATCTGGCATTTTTCAAAAGATATATTCCTTCACTTTATTTGCATTTGTTCCAAAATATACCTAATAAACAACTGTTATTCAGTTTCCATCCGGAAGGAGTTGTTTGCTATTTGCCGGCTACTCCGCATGAAGCCCGTATATACCGCTCTGAACTGGCTAAAATATTAAATGCTTACCCTCCTTTAAAACAAAGTAAAGATGGTATAGATTTCTATTATTATGCAGATAGGGAAAACCGATTTGCCGGTTGCTTTTATGCTTCCGGTTTTTGGGTTTCCAGTTATAATAAACAATTATTGGAATGTGTTCAAGAACAGCTGGAGTACACCCTTTCTACGATTTCGACTTCTCAAAAAAAGGAACTTAAAGACATTTCAAATCTCCCTTCTATAAATAAGTTAAGCGGATCGGTTTCCCTTATTTGGTACGATGGATACCAATGGATGAATACCGATATCACCCTTTTGCCCGACTGTTTGTCTTTTTTTTCTGTTCTTCCAATTTCCCGGTCTGCTGATTCGTCTGAAATGGTAATGGCAGATACATTTCGTTTGCGCTTTAGTAGTTATCTGCACCTGCCAATGGATAGTCTTGCTTTACAGTATAGTTCAGATGAAGAAAGCTTATACGTCACAGTTTCAATAAAGGATTAAGAGATTTGTTCCTGCCCCACACAAGTAAGCACAAGTGAACTTTTTCCAGTTTTAGGCTGTTTTTGATATATGATTATCGAATCAAACCAAATAAAATAGGAAACAAATATTCTATATTCAAGATATTACAAGTATATTTGCAACTTCGATTGGTAGAATTTTAAAACAAAAGAATGGATCAAACACAAGTTTTAGTACAAGCCATCGTACATGGCTTGCAGGAAAAGAAAGGAAAAAATATCGTAATTGTAGATTTAACTCCGTTTGAAGGAGCGATTTGCCAGTATATGGTAATCGGTGAAGGCAACACACCGACTCAAGTAGCGGCTTTATGCGATTCTGTTTGGGAGTTTGCACGTAAAGAAGCCGGAGAAAAAACGCTTTCAATAGACGGGGAGCAGCGTGCCGAATGGATTGGCATGGATTACGGAACCGTCATGGTGCATATTTTCTTGCCGGAAAGACGAATGTTTTACAACTTAGAAACGCTTTGGGAAGATGCCAAAGTCAAAACTATTCCCAATATAGAATAACCCTATAAGCATTTGGTTCTTTAGTTTTTGAGTTTATCAGTTTGTAAGTTCGACGATATTCGACTTAGGAACTAAAAACTCATAAACTAAAAAGCTTGCAAACTTAAAACAATATATAAATATCATTATAGGTATGGAAAACAATAGTAATATTCCGAATAATCCTAACAATGGCAACAAACAAAAGATGTTCCGGTTCAATTTTTATTGGATGTATGGACTGATTCTGGTTATGTTAGTTGCTCTTTATATGTCGAACGACACGACAAGCACGAAAGAGTTGGGATGGACTGAATTCCAAAAACTCGCAAAAGATAACGCTTTTGAAGAGATGGTAGTCTACAATAAGAAAAATGTCGTTGAAGCTACTGTCAAGAGTTCCAAAGTCGCAGAGGTCTTTTCGAATAATATGCCTCAGCCGGGCACATTAGCGCCGAAAGTATATATTAAGATTCCATCGGCTGACAAGTTCACAGATTTCTATGACCAGGCGGTTGCTCAAAATCAAATCGACACGCAAGTCCGATTTGAAGAATCAGATGATGCTATATGGAGTTTCATCATTTCATTCGGACCGATGATTTTATTGCTTTTGGTATGGATATTCTTGATGCGGAGAATGTCTGGAGGAGTAGGCGCAGGTCCTGGCAATGTGTTTACCGTAGGAAAGGCTAAAGCACAAATCTTCGATAAAGATAGTACGACAAAAGTAACTTTCAAGGACGTAGCCGGACTGGCCGGCGCCAAGCAGGAAGTCGAAGAAATTGTTTCGTTCTTGAAGAATCCTGCCAAATATACCGAATTAGGAGGAAAAATCCCTAAGGGAGCTTTATTGGTAGGCCCTCCGGGTACTGGTAAAACTTTATTGGCTAAGGCCGTAGCGGGCGAAGCTAATGTGCCGTTCTTCTCGTTGTCGGGATCCGACTTTGTAGAAATGTTTGTAGGCGTAGGAGCCTCTCGTGTGCGTGACCTATTCCGCCAGGCAAAAGAGAAAGCGCCCTGTATCGTATTCATTGACGAGATTGATGCTGTAGGACGTGCGCGCGGACGGAATGCCAACATGAACAGCAACGATGAACGGGAAAATACATTAAACCAGTTGTTGACGGAAATGGATGGTTTCGCTTCAAATAGCGGAGTCATCATTTTGGCGGCAACCAACCGTGCCGATATTTTGGATAAAGCATTATTGCGTGCTGGACGTTTCGACCGGCAGATTCATGTGGATTTACCGGATTTGAATGAACGCAAACAGATATTCGGAGTCCATCTCCGTCCGATTAAGATAGACGAATCGGTTGACGCAGAATTGTTGGCACGCCAGACACCGGGATTCTCCGGTGCGGATATCGCCAATGTGTGTAACGAAGCGGCATTGATAGCCGCGCGAAACGGAAAGAAGTTTGTACAAAAAGAAGACTTCATGAACGCGGTAGACCGAATCGTGGGTGGATTAGAAAATCGGAGCAAGGTAATGACCGAAAACGAACGTCGGAATATTGCAATCCACGAGGCGGGACACGCTACTATCAGCTGGAAACTGGAATATGCTAACCCATTGGTTAAAGTAACCATTGTCCCACGAGGAAAAGCTTTAGGTGCGGCATGGTACTTGCCGGAAGAAAGACAAATCACAACACGCGAGCAATTGCAGGATGAGATGTGCGCTCTCCTTGGAGGACGTGCAGCCGAAGAACTCTTCCTCGGTCATATCTCGACCGGGGCTTCCAATGATTTGGAACGCGTGACCAAGCAAGCCTATGCGATGGTGGTTTACTTTGGTATGAGCAGCAAGATGCCGAACTTGAACTATTACGATTCGACCGGTCAGGAATGGGGCTTCACCAAACCATACAGCGAAGAGACAGCCCGGCTCATCGACCAGGAAGTACAGCACCTCATCAACGAACAATATGAACGTGCAAAGAAGATTTTGTCTGACAATGCGCAAGGACATAATCAATTGGCTAACGTTTTGTTGGAACGTGAGGTCATTTACAGTGAAGATGTAGAGCATATCTTCGGTAAACGTCCATGGGTTTCACGCTCGGAAGAGATTTTGGAAAGCCAGGAAAAAGACGAACAAGCGAAGAAAAAGCAAGAAGAAGAGACAAAAGATAAAGAGACAAAAGAAGAGGAAAACTGCTAAAAACAAATCATCAGTGAATAATTTCATTAAAAGAACCCTGACGGGAATCATATTTGTCGGCGTCTTGTTAGGAGGAATCTTCTACAACGTCTATTCATTCGCAGCCCTGTTTTGCATTATAACGGGGCTCGCCTTATGGGAGTTTTATGGATTGCTGAAGCACTACGAGAATGCCACGCTGCATCGTGTTATCAGTACGTTGGGCGGGATGTATCTTTTCTTTGCCTGCTTCTTGAAGGCAAGCGGATTGGCTGATAACTTCACATTCCTGCCCTATGTATTATTCCTGATGTATATCTTTATTCACGAACTATATACAAAAGCCGCTAATCCCATCAACAATTGGGCTTTCACGCTTTTGGCGCAGATTTATTGCGCCGGTTCGTTCTCTTTATTAAACTTTATCGCGGTACATCCCGGAACCTCCGCGCACGAGCCGCTCTATACGCCCTTATTTATCCTTGCCATTTTTGTATTCGTATGGTTAAATGATACCGGCGCATTTTTGGTCGGCTCTGCTTTCGGGAAAAGAAAATTATTCGAACGCATTTCGCCTAAGAAATCCTGGGAAGGATTCTGGGGTGGATTGGTGATTGTGCTGATTGCTTCTCAAGCTTTTGCTTGGTATGCTCCGGAAATTGGCCGACTCCGTTGGCTGGGACTGGCCGCGGTCATTGTCCTCTTTGCCACATGGGGGGATTTGACCGAATCTCTCCTGAAAAGGACATTAGGAGTAAAAGATTCGGGAAATGTCTTACCTGGGCACGGAGGCATATTGGACCGGTTCGATAGCGTACTGATGGCTTCGCCGGCCGCTTATTGCTATTTGGAGTTTTTTATTCGAAATTAAAGGTCAGCGTTACCATTCGCGAGGTGGCACGTGATAAAGACTCCGAATATTTAATGGTTTCCTGATCAGCAAGGTCCGGACGTTCAGACGGGAGCAGGTTGATTAATCCGAAACTGAACTTCAATTCCGGGCAAAGCCGGAAGAACGGGAGATAAATCGTACACCCCATACCGACCTCAATTCCGGCATCAAATCCTTTCAACAAAAGTGGATTTCCTTTTTTTCGCCCTAAATCGAATGCGCCATACACTCCGGCGGTCAGATAAGGGCGGCAATTGTTCAAACGCATAGCCGAATACTTCACACTAATCGGGAAAGACAAATAGCTGGAGCGTACCGATGTGCGGAACTCCTCCGCTTTGTCGTCTTGCTCACGAAACACAAACTTCTTCTCTCCGAAATTGATAGTCGGGATAAAACGCAAATTGAAATAAGGATTCAGGTACATATCTCCTATCGCCCCGACACTGAATCCAGGCGAATAAGAGGGAATCTCGGCAAACCAGACCTCACCGTTCGAAGATACCCCCGAATGGGTCAGAATCAAATCCTGCGCATGGATTCCGACATGAAACCCTAAATGAAACAGCTTATTATCCACATACGGCTGGTTCTTCACCTTCTCCCGCTGGGCAGGCAAAAGCGTTGCAAAGCCGCAGAGCAAGCATAATATAAATACGATACGTCTCAATTTCTTCCTTTTTTTGATTATAACTTATAACGGACAATCTCCTTTTTTATTGCAAAAATAGAAATATTTGAAAATATATCGGCAAGATATTTTTTTAATCCGAAGAAAAGCGTACTTTTGCACCACTAATAGTTGAACAATTTAAACGTTTAGAAAAATGGCTTACGTAATTAGTGACGATTGTATTGCTTGCGGAACTTGTATTGACGAATGTCCGGTAGGAGCAATTTCAGAAGGTGACAAATACAGCATCAACCCTGAAATGTGTACAGAATGTGGAACTTGCGCTGACGCATGTCCTACTGAAGCAATCCATTTAGGTGCTTAATCCGCAACAAAGCGAGTTTATTCCGCTATTAAAACGAAATAAGCTTGAGAAAAGATAACGGGATGTTCTTGAGAGCATCCCGTTATTCATTTACAAACCATTCGAATCAAAATTTATATCCAGCTTTATATCATCCTGTCCTTCTTCCGGAGGAGTCATATCTGTAGCTTCTTCCTCTGTCGGAGCACTTTTACCTTGACTTCTGACATATCCGATGACATCCTCCATGCCTGACATAAACTTCGCAAAATCCTCTTGGTAAAGAAAAATTTTATGCTTTTCGAAAACGAATGCCGAACTTCCTTTTTCCTGGATTTTCTTGCTTTCCGTTATCGCTAAAAACATATCACCTTTCAAGTTCTTTTTGACATCCAGGTAATAAATCCGCTTACCTGCTTTTATGGCTTTAGAATATAATATTTCTTTATCGCCACCACTTTCAACATAACTTTTCTTCTTTGAATCTTCCATGGCCAACGTTTACTTTATAAAACCTTCCTTTTTCATTTTATTCATTTAGGGGGTAAAAATACACTATTTTACTTAATCATCCAATAAAAACGAAAAATTATTAAGCAAATATTATTTTTAATGTTTCCTTGCGGCCCTTTCACACATTTTCCGGCTGTTCCTTTTTCTCCCTTTATCCGACAATTTAATGCATCCATCGGAACTATTTTATTTTTCATATAAATGAAAAGCATTTATCATATATGGGAAAAGTGCTTTTCACGTATGTGATAAATAATTACCTCGAATGTGAAAAACATAATATTGGGGGCAAAGACATTAAAATAAAGGCAGAAGAGTGTCAAAAAATTGGACAGTAGTGTCAAAATTTTTGACACTATCCGTTGAATGTGAAATGGTCAATTTGCTGATAATAAATATATTATCTGTTTTGGCATGATATTTGATTGTTTTTAAGCAGGAAAATAATCAAAACATAAAATAAGATGAATCCGATAGTTAGAAACTTTGTGAGTATAATCAGGCGCTTCAAACTGGCGATGGCGCTCAATGTGCTGGGATTGGCTATGGCTTTTGCGGCTTTTGTGGTTATTATGATGCAAATCAGTTATGAACGTAATTTCGAGAATTGCCATCCGAATGCGGACCGGATTTACCGGGTTGACTTGCAAACAGAGCAGTGGGGAGGCCCTATTTTGGTCCGTCCTTTCGTATATTCCATCATTCATTCCTCACCATTTATTGAGGCCGGTACGATTATCAACCCGTATATGGGGATAAGTTATATTACGGTAGAGATGAATGGTCAAAAAGTAGGCTATAAAGAATCTATCATGACCTGCTATCCGGATATTACCAAGATGTTTAATTTCCAAATGGTGGAAGGAAGTGCGGATTGCCTGAACGAACAAATCCATGTCTTGATTCCGGAAAGCATGGCGCGGAAATTTTTCGGGGAAACTTCGGCAATTGGGAAACAAATCAATTTGGAGAACGAATATCTTTGGACGAAAGGTGAATATAAATATTTGATTGTGGGAGGTGTATATAAGGACTTTCCGGGAAATACCCAGTTGAACAATGTGATTTATACGGCTATGGGAGATGATTTCACCAAAGATGACTGGGGAAGCAGTAATTATTATTGTTATGTCATGCTTCAATCTGGCGCGAATCCGCAAGATGTAGCGGATAACTTCAACCGGACGTTCGATTTCACTCAGATGGGCTTTTTGAAAGAGGGGAAGGTTGCCATCACGCTCAAACCTTTGAAATCGCTTTATTACCTGAACGAATCGCAGGACGGACAAATCATGAAAAGTGGCAATCCCGCTACGGCAACCCTTCTGATAGGCATAGGTTTGCTCATTATTATTATCGCGTGTATCAATTATACCAATATTTATACGGCATTAGTGCCGATACGCATCCGGAGCATCAATACGCAAAAGGTATTGGGAAGTAGTGATAATTGGTTGCGCTTCTCGTTGATAGGCGAAGCGATGTTCGTTTCCTTGGTATCTTATTTATTAGGGTTGGGGATTGTCTGGTATTTGCGGGAACTGCATCTTTTAGACTTTTTAAAAGTAGAGGTAGATTTCGGTGCGCATATAGGCTTGTTGCTCGGTTTAGGAGGGTTTTCTCTTATAACCGGAATGATAGCGGGGCTTTACCCTTCTTTATACGTTACCTCTTTCCCTCCGGCCTTGGTACTGAAGGGTTCATTCGGCCTTTCTCCTTCCGGACGGAAGTTGAGGGTGGTGCTAATCAGTGTGCAATTTATTATCTCTTTGGTGCTGATTATTTGTGCCAGCTTTGTCTATCTGCAAAATAGGTATATGCGTCATATCCACTTAGGTTTTGACAAAGACCAGATAGCGGTAGTAGAGTTAAATACGTCTTTTCTTAAAAAAGGACAAAACTCCTATGTGAATAAGTTGAAAGAGCATCCGGGCATTGAGGACGTTGCTTTTTCTTCCCAGAAATTGGGAGGTCAGGATGGATATATGACGTGGGGGAACGTGACTTGCAGGGACAAGTCTGCAAAAGTGTATGTTTTTCCGGTAAGTTGGAACTTTTTCCGTACGATGGGAATTAAGGTGATAGACGGACGGATGCCGACCGAAGCGGATGAAAAGGGGAGAAGTCTGACATTCTATGGTTATGAATCTCTTCAGAAGTATTACGAAGCAACGCCGGGCGACCGGGTAGAGGTCGGTTGGTTGCAAAATGATTCGACTTCGTTGGCATTTGCCGGATTTACGGAGGACATACAATTCTCGTCTGCTCGAGATAAATTGGATGGAGGATTATTTGTCTTGAATTATCAGCCATTCCTCCCGGTTTCTTACATTCGCATCCAGGCAGGAGCGGATATCGACCAGATTATTTCGCATATTCGTGAAACCGTTCGTGAGATAGATGCGTCTTATCCGGTAGATGTTGAGTTTTATGATACGATATTCGACCATCTGTACAAGCAGGAAGAGAACCTGAAGCAGTTGATAACGCTCTTTAGCTCGCTGGCAATTATCATTTCATTGGTGGGTGTGTTTAGTTTAGTGATGTTCGAAGCCATTTACCGGCGGAAAGAGATTGCGCTCCGTCGCGTAATGGGCTCGAGCATTCAGGAAATCCTTCAGATGCTGAGCAAGACATACATTTATATAATTATGGTATGCTTCATTATCGCTTCGCCGGTGGCTTATTGGGCGGTTGGCAAATGGCTGGAAAATTTTGCCTATAAGACTCCGATTTATGCGTGGGTATTCCTTGTAGCTCTTCTGATTGTTCTTGGTGTAACCTTAGCAACGGTGGTTTATCAGAGCTGGCATGCAGCTACAAGCAATCCGGTAAAAAGTCTGAAGGACGAATAGGAAGTGTCAAAAAATTGGACAGTAGTGTCAAATTTTTTGACACTCGTCCGACTTTCTTAAAATTGAATATTGCTCATAATCAATATATTAACTGTTTTGGCACGATATTTGATTTATTTTTAGCAGAAAACATATAAAACAGCATATTAATACACTTAAAAAACATAACATTATGATTAAGATTGAGGACTTGAGCAAGTCATTCCGTACGGAAGAGGTTGAAACTATTGCATTACACAAAGTTTCATTGGAGGTAAAAGATGGCGAATTTGTAGCTATCATGGGACCGTCCGGTTGCGGTAAATCTACATTACTGAATATTCTCGGATTGTTGGATAATCCTTCATCGGGCAATTACTATCTGGGCGATAAAGAAGTAGGCCATCTGAAAGAGAAAGAACGTACGCAGGTGCGCAAGGGAAACATCGGTTTTGTGTTCCAGAGCTTTAACCTGATAGACGAGTTGAACGTATTCGAGAACGTGGAACTTCCGTTGACTTATCTGAATGTCAAGCCGGCCGAACGTAAGAAACGCGTGAAAGAAATCCTTGACCGGATGAACATCAGCCATCGTGCGCAGCACTTCCCCCAACAACTCTCCGGAGGTCAGCAACAACGTGTGGCGATAGCCCGTGCGGTAGTTTCGAATCCGAAGATAATCCTTGCCGATGAGCCTACCGGTAACTTGGATTCGAAGAACGGAGCCGAGGTAATGCAGCTTCTTACCGAACTGAACAAGGAGGGTACGACCATCGTGATGGTTACTCACTCTCAGCATGACGCCGGTTTTGCTCATCGAATCGTGAGCTTGTTCGACGGGCAGATTGTAAGTTCGGTAACGGAGTTTATCTAAAAAGGCCCCTTTGTAGTTGGTAGTTTGTAGTTAGTAGTTGGTAGCTTAAAACCTAAAAATGCTGATTATTTACGACAAACTACCCACTTTCACTTACAAACTACGAACTACATCTTAAGAAAGGAAAAAATTATGCGACTGATTATACGAAACTTTATCCGGATTTTCCAGCGATTCAAGTTGGCGATGACGTTGAATATATTAGGGCTTTCCATTGCCTTTACCGCCTTCATGATTATTCTGATGCAATGGCGGTATGATATGACGTTTG
>URGO01000032.1 GCA_900547435.1 uncultured Parabacteroides sp. | reverse complement strand
ATTATCGCCTAAATTTCTTGCCTACCTTTTCCCCAAAATCATACGCCCTTTTCCGAAAAAGCATACTACCTTTGAACAAAAAGGTAGGCACAAATTTCAGAAGCTCTGCCAAACGACCGAACAAAATCGCGCCAAATAACCGAACGATTTTACGCCAAATGACCGAACGAAATCGCGCCAAACAACCGAATGCTATTCCTTTTTCTTGGAAAATCAATAACTTAGAATTATCTTTGCAAGGAGATAAAAAAGCATTGGGACATGATAACAAAATATAAGAATAGAATTGCAGACCGCCTCCTTGCCCGTAAGTTAGCCGGAAAAGGAGCAGTCCTTATAGAAGGTGCTAAATGGTGCGGTAAAACTACTACGGCGGAGCAAATTGCCAAAAGTGTTTTATATATGTCCGAAACCGGAAAAGTTGAACAAAACAAACAGTTGGCAAAGATTAATCCCACACTATTACTTAAAGGAGATAAACCCCGACTTATTGACGAATGGCAAGTCGCTCCTACCTTATGGGACAGCATCAGGTTTGAAGCAGACCATAGTTCTCATTTAGGGCTATTTATTCTTACCGGTTCATCTGTTCCTGCCGATATGAGCGAAGTTATTCATTCTGGTACAGGCAGAATCGGGTGGCTTCGAATGCGCCCAATGTCCTTATGGGAATCAGGAGATTCTACAGGTGACGTTTCATTAAAAAATCTTTTTACCTCTCCGGATGCTATCAGTGGCCTATCTACTACCGACATTGAACGAATTGCATTCCTGACTTGTCGTGGAGGATGGCCTTTGGCGGTAAATATGGATGAAGATATAGCTTTAGACCAAGCTTTTGATTATATTGAAGCCGTTGAAAAACGGGATATTTCTTTGGTCGACGGAGTCAATAGAGATCCCATACGCACCCATAGGCTATTGCGTTCTTATGCTCGTCATCAAGGGGCACAGGCATCTTACGGAACTATCAAAGCCGATTTAATCGCCAATGAATCCGATAGTTTAGACGAAGATACCATAGCATCTTACATAAATGCCTTAAAAAAAATCTTTGTCATAGAAGATGCTGAAGCCTGGAATCCGAACTTACGTTCAAAATCAGCAATCCGAACGTCTGACACCCGTTACTTTACCGATCCTTCTATGGCTACGGCATCCTTAGGATTAGGTCCGGCAGACCTTATCAATGACTTAAATACATTCGGTCTCATCTTCGAAACCCTTTGTATAAGAGATTTAAGAGTATATGCAGAAGCATTGAACGGAAAAGTTTATCACTTCCGGGATAAAAGCGGATTGGAATGCGATGCCGTTGTGCATCTCAGAAACGGTTCGTATGGTCTCATCGAGATTAAATTAGGTGGGGATAATCTTATTCAAGAAGGCATAGCTACTTTAAAAGAACTTGCCGGAAAGATTGATACCGGACGTATGAAACAACCTTCTTTTCTGATGGTACTTACTGCGGTTGGCTCATACGCTTACCGGCGTGAAGATGGTGTCTATATCGTTCCAATAGGATGTCTGAAGGATTAACTCCAAGTCCGCCACAGACTTCTCTGTCCCTGTTCAATCGAATTTGTAATTCGATTGTATTGAGTATCATGATTTATAATCCGATTGACTTATCGTGCAGATTTTCAGCGGATTGAAAATCCTTATACGCAATAGACCGGCGGATGACACATCCGCCGGAACGGGTATTTGGGAAAAAATATCAGATATTTCCGGAAAAATAACCGACATTTTTTCACTTTCCTTTTGATTTTATCATTTAGATTCCTAATTTTGTCGCAATTCCTATAAGAATCAGCGGATTCATGTAGGGAGGACGTATTAAAGCAAGCATTTACGATATTATTCCATTATAGAAAATCGCCAATTTTTTATCACAGAGGAATAATAGACAATAAATGCTTGCACTCTTGCTGCACATTCTTTTTCAGGGAAAAGTATATCCGACAGCATAGAGTGCGGGCTGTTGTTTCATTATCTCTGTGATGGGCGTTTGGCGATGCCTCTATAATAATAATGAACAACGTGCCCGCACTTTCTTTTTTGTTTTTCAGTGATGGTGGTTTAGTTGGTTGTAAATGCAATGAAAATGGAATCTATTTATTAATCAACTAAATATCATTATTTATGAAAACAAGAATTTTTACTTTTTTAGTGGCGTTCTTGGCAACGATGTCAGGAGCGGTGTGGGGGCAGGGAACCTATTATGTTGGAAACAACACAAATGATAAGCTGACCATCCAAGCAAGTTGTACAATTGAAATGGCACAGGGGATTCAAAAATCAAATGACCAAATTATCATTGAAGGTGATAAAGGAGAAATTACCTTAACCTTAAAAAACGTAGATATAGATGTACGCTTGATGGAAGATACAAAAACAGGCGGGTCTGATTCTGAGGTTGATAATACAAACGCAGGAAATTGTGCCATGGAAATTAATCCTGGAACCACTGTTACATTGATTTGGGAAGGGACAAATAAACTTTGGAGTTCCAGTCAACGTGCTGGCATTAATGTGAAACCAGGAGCAACTCTTATATTAAAAGGTCCAGACGATGAATCTAAAGGTACTTTAGAAGCAGGTTCTTTATGTAATTCCCCCAATGGGACAACATATGGAGCTGGTATTGGAGGTGATGGTTATAATCCTAATTTTGGTACTATAATCATAGAAAGTGGGAAGATTACGGCTATTTCTCAAGCAAAAGTTGAGAGTAATATTTTCATTAATGCAGCAGGTATTGGAGGAGGATATGGATTACCTGAAACAACTCAAAAACCATCCACCGAAGGGACTATTCTCATTAAAGGAGGAAATGTAACTGCCAAATGTGAAAACGTAAATGGTTCTATAGATAATGGTGCCGGGATAGGAGGTGGATACCAAGGTACATGTTCAAATATTACAATCCTCGGAGGATATATTAATGCAGAATCTCAAGACGGAAATGATATAGGTAATGGTGCTAATCACTCTTCAGGAACTCCTGCTAACCCAATTCTTATTATCGCTCCAACCGAAAAGGATAAAGCTCCAGAGTTCGGGAATGAAGTAGAAATTGTTGACGTGCACAACCAATTGAAGGTTGATAATGGCAATACAACACTCAACGGGAATGTTAGTTTACCTAAAGGCACCCAGATATATGCACCGAATATTAATGGGGAAGGTACTTTAAATGCTTATAATATCAAATTAACTAATGAAAAACAAATAAAAGAAAACGACGAAGACGGTGATAATGGTGAACATATTACAAAAGACTTCCCCGAAACGCAAAGTGATATCTATTATGGAGCAAGTGAATCGGAAACAAACAAGATAAAGGTTCCGATTCCGGTAAATGTCACTTGCTCTTGGGGGCATCATTTTATGGGATGGTATAGCTTGAAGGCAAATAGTACAGATGAATATGAAATTATAGAAACTGCATCTAAGATTGAAATCCCAACAGAAGAACCTACAGATACAAAGGTATTATATGAAGGTGCTGCCGTATGGGTAGACGATTTTTTGGATATTGTCGTTGCTAATTTACATGAATGGAAACAAGATGACGCTTCAACGAATCCTCCAACAATCTCCGTAATACCGGAAGAAGCAGCATCTTTATTGACTTTCACCTTGAATAAAGGAACAAAAGCAGGCAATAGATTAGACAATGTAAAACTATACAACGATAATAGTAATATCTTTATTGGCACACCATCAATCGTATATCCGACTGAATCTTATGCAGATTTGAATGATGTAACTGTAACCGTAAAAGTAACAAATAGCACAAGTGATGCTAAGGTTATAAAGACTCCTATTTTTATCCATTCCGGCAACTTAGTGGTTACAGGTGTAGAAGTTGTGACTCCACATATTTATAACGGATTGGCACATAACAATAAAGAGGATGATGCCAGCCATGCTTTCAAATTTATGGCTAAGGTAGAAGGTGATGATATTGATTTGCCTACAGATTTTACTCTAACTGAAGGTATACATTACATAATAGAGAGCTATACACTTACTGTTGGTGAGCAAACATCAAGTAATACGCCAGTAGACGTGAAAGGTTCTAAGCAAATTATTGATGCAGGTACATATTCAAGCATCAAATTAAAAGCAGTCAAAGATACAGATCCAGACAGAGACGAATATAGTATCAAGTTTAAAATCGGCGAAAATGCAACAGCATCAGATGAATATATAATCCCAACAGAGCTTGTTGTAAATCCAAAAGACTTGACTTTAAAGGCTGTTTCAGATAAAACAATAGAAATATCAAACAGTACAGATCCAAACTTTACGGATAATTGGGATGATTATGTATCGGTAGATGGTATTGTTACTATTAATGACACAAAAGATGAAGTAACTCCGAAGGTAACCGCTTCAGTAACTCCTGCTACAACTGACAATTGGTGGGAAGTTCCGGGTAATTATGCTGTCACCTTTACTTTGGATAATTTATTAGGCGAGGATGCTTCTAATTATTCTAAGGAAAATACAACAGAAGTAACTCGCAATATCATCGTCAAAGGTTCTGCTGATGACGTTACAATAACGCCAGGTGATGGCTCTGCATGGAACATTGAAGGAGAAGATGGATTCAACCATGTATATGATAGAACTGTTCCTAAGATTGGTACATTAGTAGTTACGACTGACGGCGGTAATTCGGAAATATTAACGGAAGACGAAGACTTTACGGTCACTTATCCGGACAATGTGAACGTAGGAACTAGAAATGCTACGGTTGAATTTATCAATAGTCAATATATTACGAAAAATGAAACTACAACAATTACCCTCAATATCACCCAACGTCCATTGGATATTACTTTCAAGGATAAAGTAACAAGTATCGAGGGTTTAACAGTAGCAGATTTGGTCGTACCGAATAATTTAGTATCAGGCGAAACACCGAACTATAGTGGAAATATCGCCTCAGAAGAAACAGGCGAGAATACTTATAAAGTAACAATCACCAACTTCAAGATTGAAGATAGTCAAACTTTCACAAGTACAAACTATACAATTAATGTAAATGGTAAAGAGTATACAGATGGTGAAACAATTGTTATTGATAAGATAACCGTTGATCCGGACAATGACGACAATCAAGGCGGCAACTGGAACGACTACCCCGATTACTACAACATCTACGAAGACCAAATCTGCGAAGGTGTAACGGTTGAGTTCAGTCGCAATGTCGTTCGCGAAGGCAATTCGGTTGTCGTAAAGGTAACTATCGAAGAGAATGTCGATACAACGAACTTGACACTGAAGTTCAAACGCAGTCTGTTCGGTTATTGGGAGGATTTGACATTGACACCGACAGAGAATCCAGATGAATACATCATTAAGAACATCTATACCGATATTTATGTTCGGGCAGAAGGAGCTGTTCCTACCGGAATCGAGTCAATTGACGGAGCAAAAGTCTATGCAAAGGACGGAAGCATCTTTGTGCAGACCCCGCAGCTGGAGCGCGTCATTATTATCTCGATGACCGGTGCCGTGGTGAAGAATGAGCAGCAGATCGGGTTGAAACGCTACGACGGATTGCAACGCGGCGTATATGTCGTGAAAGTCGGCAAGCAGGTATTTAAGATACGGAATTAATCCGTAGATAAAGAGAGAAAAGTCCGGAGGCTTTACGTCTTCGGACTTTTTTTGCTTCTAATTGAGAGGCAAAAGACTATAGGCATAAACAGAATTACACTTTCTTCTCCATCAATGATACTATTAAAATACAAATGCAACTATGAACAAAATCATCAGAGAATCTGTATATTTGCAAAGCGAACATATGAAACTGATAAATAGTTTATAATTTGTGGACGATACAAAAATATCAAACATATGTTTATCCAGATACGATTCTGGAATATTAAGAAGGTAATAATTCATTTTATAAATTCATAATTCTGATAATTATATTTGCTAACATGAGTTTACCTCCAGCATATTTATTAGAAATGAAGAGGAAACATAATATAATCATTCGATTCCAAAATTCAATAGGAATTGTTGATGATAAAACAATGGCAATATAACTCATTATATTTTGACTGATTACAAACATACCCCGTTAATTATCCCTAAAATCATACTGACAACGCAACATTTGGCTTGTCTTTTGTGTCTTTACTAAAGTAACATTAGTAATTGAATGATATGAAAAAGTTTTTTATGTATGCACTTTTGGTTCCAGCATTGGCCGGGAGCCTGTTTGCTTGTTCGGGGTCTAAAACAGATGCCAAACAATTGGAAGGAAAGTGGAATGTGGTAGAAGTAAAGGGTGAGAAGGTTCAGGCAGAGAATACTCCTTTTATGGAATTTGACATGAAAGAGAACAAATTGCACGGCAATGCAGGATGCAATATATTCAATACGTCTGTAACGCTGGATGGTAAAGATGTATCGGCTATCACCATCGCCCAAGGCGCTACCACAATGATGGCTTGTCCGGATATGGATTTGGAAACAAAGATTCTTCAGTCCCTGACGGCTGTTCGAGCCGTGAAAGCCGGATCCAATGCCGATGAAATGCAGCTGGTCGATGCCGAAGGCAATGTCTTGATGGTATTGGAAAAGAGCAAATAAAAATTTGCAGATTACGAATTATGAATTACAAACAAACGGGGGTATTCATAATTCGTAATATCCAAAAGTTGTTTTGAGCTTATTCCCAATAGTCTTTGGTGACTATTTCAAGCAATGCAGAACTCCGATTACACCCATAAAGCACCCCTACTCCACCATCCACATTGCTATATTCTTTAATGGGATCAGACAATCCGACTTCTGTCAGACTGCCTATTAAGAGTCCCTGAGATGCCCATGAAGAGATATTATAGTAATAATAATCTTGGGACATGGAAATCAAAACGGGCTGGACATACAAGGTATCCGGAAGGATCGAGACATATTCATCATATTGTCCATTAAATATGTAACCGCCAAAACTTCCCGAAAAAGAGAAATTCAAGGTGTAAGACTCACCGGATATATCCGAATCATCAAAGAAATTGGCATCAAGTCCACTCGTCTCGTCCAACATATAGTCCAACGTATTGGGACGGAATTTCACAATCGGATCTATCTTACCTTGCGTTCCCCTAAACCAAAAAGAATTATCACCATACCCGTAATTAAAAGGGGAATACACCAACTGCCCCAACGAATCTTTTATCATCACCCAATAATTATACGCATAATAATCCGCCGTAGTCGGTTTGTCCTGGAAAGTCAGTTGCAACTCTATGCGGATAAAACGACTTGCGGTATCACATTCGCATGTATAGTCCAGTTTTTCAATAGGAACGACCGAAGGGATTCGAGTCTCGGCCTTAAACGGTTCAAAACCTTCGCAAGTAGCCCGGATTTCGATCCTATCCCCCTCTTTCGGAATATAATCGGATGTATAATAAGTAGTATAAGGGAAATAAGATAACGAATCAGTAACCTCTTCTATATACATTTTGCCTTGTTCAACCCCATTCACCCTAAGTTCGACCTGCAAATAGTACTGCAACGAATCCCTATACGCATCATAATCATCTCGCGAAGCAGGCTGAATGACTACTTGTATCGCACTATCCGCACAAAGCTGGCGTGTTGTAAGGGAAAGCCGTGCCGGGCCTTCATCCCAATCCACATACACATCTTGCCAACAAGAAGACAACAGACAACACAAGAAAACAAACAAGGGTACTATCTTTTTCATAATCCATCAAAATTTATACGTATAAGAGAACGAAGGAATAATCGGGAATATACTCAGCTGGCGAACTTTAATTTTCCGGATTTCCTCATCATAATCTTCGGTCCAAGCCAGAAATGGATTCTTCCGGCAATAAGCATTATAGATACCGATATTCCAGATACCGGTATGTCCTTTCTTGGTGGTAAGGTAAATATTCACCCCCAAGTCCAACCGATGATAATCGGGGAGCTGGTAATTATTCCGCTTCAAGTCCTCTACCAAACTATCTCCATAAGGATTCAGCGTCATCCAATTTCCTTTGGAATAAACCCAAGACGCATTCAGTTCGACCTTTTTGCTGGGCCGATAAGAGGCAACCAGATTCAATTTGTGCCGGTTATCAAAACGGGACGGGAAACGTTTCCCGTCATTAATCTCGGCAAACTGGCGGTCAGCCCAAGAGAGTGTATAGCCAATCCATCCGGTGAATTTCCCTTGGTTTTTCCGCACAATCCATTCCGTTCCGTAAGCCCGTCCTTTACCTTGTATCAACTTGTCTTCCCATGCCATCCCGTCTGGGAAACGCCCCACCCACGGTTTGAAGTCCGACAAATGCTGCATATTTTTATAATAAGCCTCCATTGAGAAGCTATACTCCCGGTTCGGAGAATAATGCAATCCGATAGAAATTTGGTCGGAAACCGAAGGCTTCACCTTATCTGTGCTCGGCATCCAGATATCCGTCGGAAGGTCCAGATAGGTAGCCGGAATCAGATGCACCGGTTGGGTCATCCGAGAATAAGCCAGCTTGGCCGACCAATGATGGTCTATCAGATAACGCATGGATATACGCGGAGAAAGATGAGCATATAATTTATGCTTCAAATAAAAGGTAGCAAAGGAGAGTCCGGCATCTATACGCAGATGCTGAATAGGATGGAAACGGTCTGACAAGAAAAGCACCGTCTCATTTCCTATCATTCGGATCCGATTCTGCTGGCGTTCCTGGATATTTCCCCAACTATCTCCTTCCGAAGAGATAATATCCGCCTGCAAAAATTCCATATATTCCGGACGGAAAGCCTGGAGGCGCGTAGATATTCCCGCCTGAATCTGATGCAACTTAGAAGGATGATAAGTCAGTACCCAGGAAAGGCGCCCGTCATCTATCCCGGAGACCGTCGCGGATTCGGTATATACCGGTGTTTGCGTATACCCCTCATTACTATCCGTCTGACTATAAAAGAGCTTGCTTCGATAACGTGTATAAGAAGCTGTAAACTTGCTTTCCAGCTTCTCCCGCATCTGATAATGCCAGTTCAGCACCGAAGCAAAGTTTCCCCAACGCACACGCCATTTGTCTTTGGAATAATATCTCGGAAACGTTTTGTCTTCTATTGTCATCCGAAACAAATCATCCCCGGAATATACGCCCAAAGAGAAACGACTACGTCCTTTCACATAATCCATCCGGGCATTGATGTCATGAAATGCATAACGTGGATTAGCAGGATATTCCTTCATCCGTGTCCGGTTTAAAATAGCAAAGGTCGGGGCCGTAATCAAATCCGCCCACGAACGCCGCATAGCGAAATGAAACGAAAGCTTGTCTTTTATCAACGGACCTTCCAGATGGGCGTTACCCTGAATCAATCCGACTCCGATACTCCCGTGCCACCTTTTCATATCACCTTGTTTGGTCTGGATATCCGTAACCGATGAAAGGCGCCCGTCATACCTGGCCGGGAAATACCCTTTATAGAAATCCAACTTATTGACCGCATCCGGATTGAATGCAGAAAAGAGTCCGACCACATGACTCACCTGATAAACCGGCATACCGTCAATCAGGAACAGATTCTCGTCATTGTTCCCACCCCGGACATACATTCCGCTCATCCCCTCCATGCCCATAGCCACGCCCGGCAATTGCTGGATGCCCTTGATTAAGTCCGGTTGGCTCATCATGGCAGGAATCTTCAGAAGCTGCTTTCCGGAAAGCACCTCTTTACCCGGTTCATCGGTCAGCACATCGGCATTCCGAAGGCTGTCGGCCTCTACGATAAATTCTTGAAGGGATATTAATTTTATCGAATCCTGAGGAGAAAAAGTATCTGATTTGTGTTTCAAAATCAGATAATTTCCCGTAACCAGCCACTCTATCTCATAATTATAAAACAACTCATAAAGACATACGGATAACGACTGGTTCCGGACAGAAAGGGTTACCGGAGGGATATTCCTCAATAAGGAAGATTCAAAAGAGATATGCACCCCGGCTTGCTTTTCTATCTCCAGCAACACATTCTCTATCGGAGTCTGGCGGACAGTAAAAGAGATAACCGGTTCATCTTCCGCCCGAACTGATTGTAACACCCCGAACAGAAAAGCCAGACATACCAACACTTGTTTTCCCAATCGTATCATTCTTCACTCAATGCTGTATCCAATGTCTGATTAATAACCATAAGAACCTCTTCCAGCGACATATCCCGGAATGTAGCCGTCAGACGCAAGGTGTCTGATGCCGATTTCCGATTGGCAATCCGGACATCATAACACATCTCCAAGTCATGTATCACTTGGGGCAACGGAGTATTCCGGAAAACCAATTCCTGATTTTGCCAGGATAAAAGATTCTCGCTCTCTTTCTTTTCCACCCGGATTTGTTGTTCTTCATCCGAATACCGGGCCGACATACCTGCCGATAATAGCTCTTGATGACTTCCTGCCTCAAAACGAACCCGACCGCTCTTCACCTGCACCTCAACCAGCGAAGTATCTTCCCGAACCAAGAAAGAGGTTCCCAACACGGTAACACGTGTGGATTGTGCGGAAACCGTAAAGGGACAATCCACCCGACGCTTCACCCGATAAAAGGCCTTTCCTTTCATCTCTACATATCGTTCCATCTCCCCAAAAGTTTTCGCATCGTAACGCAACTCCGAGCCGGAAGCCAATGTAATATGCGAGCTATCTGGCAAGTAAACCTCTGTCACCTTACCGGACGCGGAGGTAATCAACACCCAGTCCGGTTGACTATTCCGATAAATCAAATAACATCCTAAAGCTATCAGCAAAAGCATGGCAGCAGCTATGCCTCGCGCCCATACCGGGAAACGGAATACCCGCCGGATATGTCTCTCGGAGGCAAATGTATGCCATGCCTTTTCCACATCCAGACTATTCTCCCGATAATATCTCGCCACAAATGCGATTCGTTCTTCTAATGTATGCTTTTGCTTCTCACTCATATCGTTCGCTTTTTAATTGACAAGTAAACAAAGGAACAAGTTGACAAGAAACATTCCTAAAGCCTTGTTAACTCGTCAACTTATCCCTATCTTTCTCTCTTCTTATAAAGTTTCCTTTTTCGTTATTTCACCTATAAGACAAGAAAAAGGGAAAAACCCCTACTCACTAAATTGAAAATTGAGAATTAAAAATTGAAAATTAACAAATCCAAACAAAATCACACAAGCCAACACAAGCCATTTTCAATTTTCAACTTTCAATTTTCAATTCAAAAAGAGGAATGTATAAATCCGTATAGCCGTTTCGCGCAAGGCTTTCAATGCTTTCGAGATTTGATTCTCTACCGTCTTTACCGAGATATGCAACTCTTCGGCAATCTCCTGATATTTCAATCCGTCTCGCTTAGAAAGCAAGAAGATACGCCGGCGTTCGGGAGGCAGATGGTCTATAGCCGTCCATAAACGCGCGTCCCGCTCCGCCAAACGGACTTGCTCCTCCTCTCCCGTATCTATTTTATCCGGAAATTCATCCTGCAACACCTCCACCCGCTCTTGGGAAGCTTGCAATATGGAACGGTTTTTTACCGCTTGATATAGGTAGGCTTTCAAATTCAAGATAGACATACCACTCCTTAACTTTTCCCATACATCGGCAAAAGCTTGTTGAACAATATCTTCCGCATCATCTAACTGATTGGTGTATTGTAAGGCGAAAAGGCACAACGGACGATAAAGACTTTTATACTCACTCTCGAAATCCACCATAAAAAGGCTTTTTTTAATTGAAAATTGAAAGTTGAAAATTGAAAATTATCAGGACTCTATTCATTTTCAATTTTCAACTTTCAATTTTCAATTTATCTGAATCCAATAATCTTTCTTACCTCGTTCAGGGTCTTCGAAGCACTCTCACGAGCTTTCTCGGCTCCCATGCGGGCTACTTTAGCCAGATATTCCTCATTTGAACGGATATCCAGAATACGTTCACGAATTGGAGCGCAGAAGTTATTGATATCTTCCGCCAATTGCTTCTTCATATCTCCATAGCGAATCTCACACGCATTATATTTTTCATTAAAATAATCGTAGGTCTCTTTCGATGAAACAATCTCCATCATTGAGAAGAGGTTAGCTATCGGTTCGGGCTTCACGCTATTCGGCTCGGTAGGACCGGAATCGGTTACCGCCTTCATCACTTTCTTCCGGATAGTCTTCTCATCATCCACCAAATAAATAGCATTTCCCTCGCTCTTGCCCATCTTTCCGGAGCCATCCAATCCCGGCACCTTCACGGCTTTGTGCGAATAGTAGAACGAAGCCGGTTCCGGGAAGAAATCCACCCCGTAAGTCTGATTAAACCGACGTGCAAAGCGACGTGCCATCTCCATGTTCTGCTCCTGGTCTTTCCCGACCGGCACCTTCACGGCCTTATGGATAATGATATCAGCCGCCATCAACGTGGGATAAGTCAGCAATCCCGCACTCACGCTGTGCTTATTTCCTTCATTAAAAATCTCATGCTCCACATCGCCCTCCGTGGTATGCACCCGGTCAATGTGCAATTGCTGGCGCGCTTTGTCCTTGAAGGAGGTAGTACGCATCAACTCCCCGATACCGGCATTCATATTCAGATACAAATAAAGTTCTGCGGTTTCAGGAACATCACTCTGTATATAAATCGGCGCAATCTCCGGGTCTATGCCACAAGCCAAATACTCCGACAAGATGGTGTTCGCGCTTTTGCGGATATCTTCCGGATGCGGATTGGTGGTCAACGCATGCCAATCGGCTATGAAGAACAAACATTTATACTCATGTTGCATCTGCAAAAAGCCTTTCACGGCACCGAAATAATTCCCCAAATGGAGATTCCCGGTCGGACGAATGCCACTTACTACTATTTCCATAATCTATTTTTCTTAAATGATTCAACGCCCGCAAAGATAGTTTTTTTTAATAGAAAAACAAAGCGCAGAAAAGCAAGCCTTTTTTCCAAAAATTCATGCCTATATTCGTTTTCGTTTATGCCGATGTTTTTTTAAAGTAGTTAGTAGTTGGTAGTTAGTAGCTGAAAATTAAAAGTTAGAAAAACAATCCTTTCTAAATCCTAACCACTATATTCCAGATTCTAACTACCAACTACCAACTACTAACTACTAACCCCTACAACATCAATACCACCTTACGGGGAACTCAGCAACACGAAGCGTGGTACATCCGTATGGAATCAACTCGATAGTCTCTACCTCATCTCCCATATCATTGCCCTGTTGAGTGAAATAAGAAATCGGGCCGGCCGAACCACGCACTACCGTCCAGTTGTTCAACCGTTTAGCCTTGGTCTTGATGGTGATTGGCGCATTCTCCACATTCCATGGATAATCTGCAATCTTATCCGATTTCTCTACGATGAAATTCTCCTGAATCTTATTCGGATCAAACAAGCGGGAAGAAAGAGCATAGTTCCAAGGCGTATCAGATGTTACCTCATAATACCACTCGCCATACTCGCGCACCTTTTCCGGCTCCATGGTTTTCTTCACCCATTTCTCATCCATCTTCAAAGCATACAATAACGGACCACGTTCTACCACCGCCCCGTTATCATACCAACGGCTCACCGCTACCTTCATCGGGAGTTCCAATGTCAGGACATCCCCTTCTTTCCATTCACGATTCACCCGTGCAATCTGTCCGGAACAAGCATCCGTCTGTACCGGTTTCCCATTCACCTTCAATACAGGTTGCTCACACCAGGCCGGAATGCGCACATGGAAGGGGAAAAAGGCCTGTTTAACCTTTTTATCGGCAAAAGAAACGTTGAACTGGATGGTTTCCTCAAACGGATAGTTGGTCTGCTCCTGAATGTTGACTTCTATACCGTTCGCCACCTTTGCCTTTACATTAGACGGAGCATAAACTAATGCCGCAATACCATTATCAGCCGTAGCATACCAAAGGTTCTGTACGAACTTAGGCCATCCTTGGTGCAGGTTGGAAGTACAACACGGATATCCGGTCAGAACCCCGAACACCACATCGGTGTCTTCATGGGGCGTGGAGAACTCACGCCACTCGCGAGTAACCTGTACCTGATTGAATTGCTGGAAATACTGGCGTGCCGAATAATCGTCCGTTATCTGCGTGGGCAAAGCATTGTAAGCCACCCGTTCCAAATAATCCGCCCATTGCACCCCGCCTGTAATCTCCAAAATCTCTTCCAACGAATACATCATCTCGACCGCCGTACATAACTCGGAACCAGCCGTAGGACGACCAAAGCGCAACAATTCATCGCCACCCCATAGTCCGGTAGGCAATCCTATCGTATTGTGAATCTGACGGACTGCACTCTCTACGGCCTCAATCTGCTTCGGATCCTTATTTTGTTGGTAATAGACCACCGGCTCTTTAAATCCTTGTCCCAAATTAACACAATGCAAACTATGCTGCTGGCTCAGATGATCTTGGTTCAGGAAAATATCCGTCCAATTGAAGGTCTGCTGATGAATCAACTCGCCCAAATCCAACAAGAACTTATCTCCGGTGATGTTGTAAAGCCAATAGACCATCATCAGATTATCGCCTCCGCGCTGCTCTCCCCAGAAAGTCCAATGGCCTAACGGGGTCTTGGGGAGCTCCGCCAACTGATACTTGAAGTATTTGGTAAAGAAATCCAGCACGCGCGTATCCTCCGTAGCTGAATAATATTGTTGCATCACCTTCAGCATAACCATCTTGGGCCACCAGTCACGCGCGTTATCCCGTTGCAATCCGGGTTCCGGAGTCCGGTCGGTATCCGGTCCGAAATAACCATCCGGCTTTTGGGAAGCCAATGTCCATTCTACCCAAGGTTTTATCTTCTCCTTCAGAGCTTCGTCATTCAAGATATAAGCCAAAGGCAACAATCCGTCAATCCAATACGGACCCCGCTCCCACACATCGCCATCACCTCCGAGCCATCCGTTACGGGCTCCCATCACCGGCTCATACACCTTATCCAAATGTCCGGTCATTCCCTCTTTCATCCGAACCAATTGTTCCTGCATCCAACCTTCCGCACGGATAGCCCCCAAAGGCAGTTCAATATAATCCTTCTGCAACAAGGGCTGACGATTATTCAGATAGTTTCCCCCTACAATTTCTTGCTCATTTCCGGCCTGAGCCACCATTACCGAGGCTAACGAGGTCAGCACAATTGTCTTAATTCTGTTCATGGTTTGTTTGTTTAAGTTTTCATCTAAATGTTTCTATGCGAGGTCAAATATATACATATATTATAAAATGTTCCCCATTACTATCTACATTTTTTCCACATCTTTTTTACGAAAGCTAACAAATCATCATCATATCTCATTCAAACAAAATCCAACATTATTTAAAATCAGATGGATAACCCAGCAATTGATAAAACAAAGAGATTGCCATACGATAATGCCCTGCCGCATTAGGATGTAAACGATCGGTGTTTTTATCATGAAAATAAATAGCATGCGAATCTTCCATCGGATAAAGTCCGCTAAGACTATTCAAGTCAATAACAGGAACAGCCCAAATGTTTGCCGCTTCTTTAACAACTTCAACATAATCATTTATATACAACCCCAAACGATTCGGAAAGGCCTCCTCCGGCTGTATGTTATCCGCACTAAAATGAGCTTGTGCCCGATGAATGGGAGTCAACAATATAATCTGTTGCTGAGGGAAATTACTTTTCAAATAAGACAATACCCGATTAATACGCCCCCGAAATGTCGATTCATCCATTTGAGGAACTCTCTTAACCCGTTGCTCTATCTGAGGGCCCGACACCTCTACATTACTCAATTCATAAGAATACCATTCTCCTAAAGGAACACCACAATTATAATCATTTGTCCCCGCAAAAATGATGATGGCATCTACATTATTTCCTTTTTCATCCTTCAATCGCTGCGCCTGTTCCCATATATCAGACCATTGATGCCCATTAATACCATATACCCAAGCCTCTATTCCAAGCATTTCTTCCAAGTATTGCCAATAATTCTTCGTTGTCCCGACATGCGATTTATCTGTAATAGAATCACCTAAAAAAGCAACTTTCTTACCACGCCATTGCGAAACCGGCATCTTTTCCACAATTTGTTTGTTAACCAATAATGTGGCATTACAAACATGCATATCCACAGACAAACATAAAGCCGAGATCCCGATTAAAACTGTTTTCATTGTCTGATGTTTCATCTTTATGATCATTAATTTGTTAAACATACAAATCAGGAATTGAAAAGATCACAATACTCTTTCCGACTCCTGATTTGAATCTCGTAACAAAGAATAAATACAAGTCTTATTCTTTGATTGAAGAGCCTACCACAAAGGTAGAATTTACAGAAGACAATTCAAGGGTAAACTCCGTATAAATTATTCCATTTTTCTCTTTATATTTTACGTTAGCCTTCTTGCTCACAGATCCTGTATAAGGATTCCAATCTTCAAGTTCCAATTTACCCCGCAATTCCACATTCGTTTTAATCGGATAATCGGTCGAGTTAGCAAAGAAATAAATATCCTTTCCATTCTTTTGCTTATGAATATACGAAAACATACCCAATTTTTCAGCAGGCAAATCTCGATATTCTTCTACGCCCAACAAAGGCCTATGTAAAGCATCCGGCTGATCCAATTTATCAACCACCGAAATCAGGACATCCGGATTCGGCAACAAAGCCCGAACCGCATCGGCCAAAACATCCTTTTCAGCTAATGGTATAAACATAGCCCTACCGCCTTTTTCATTCGAATTTAAAACCCGCTTATTCGGCATAGTTTCATGGGGATCTATACCAAATACCTCTTGTATTAAAGCGACCAACTCCTCATCTTTTCCAAATTCAGCAGATTTTCCAGGTAATTGATGAGTCGCTAAAATCTTTCCTCCAGCTTGATAATATGCTTTTATCTTCTTCATTGCCTCAACAGAAAGCACCTGGGCAGACGGCATGATCAAAAGTTTATATTGCTGATGCGTTATTGAATTTAGCAAGTACAGCTCTCCATCATTTACCTGATATTTATCCGTAGCCAATTCTTCAGGATGCACAAAGGTAAAATCCTGACGAATCTGCCCCGTCAACATATCGCTAATCCGGTTATAATCCATTCCTAATGGTACATCTTTACCTGTAGTCGGACGTGTCGGATTATCGAATTCATACCAACTTTCTAAGGATTCGATCGGATAAAGAAGCGCTATATCAGCAACCCGGTTCCCATCTTGTAATAGTGCAACAGAACGTCCGACATAATCACTGTACGGATGCAAAGCCGGACCTAATATTTTGCTATAATGAGCTATTAATGGAGGAATCTTCACTAAGTCCGGATTATACCACATACCATGAGGCACCAAGAAATTCACACCTCGTACCATCAATTCCATTGCCCCGCGATACAACATAAACGAATCCATATCTGCAGTATAATTCCCATAAATTTCTACAGCCACATTAGGACGATTATGCGTGTCTGCAGCAGAACTAATCAACTTAAAGCCAGGACGCCCATAGGGATAACCATGTATGGCATCCATTAATGGAACAGGAACATGCTTATAATATTTAAATGGATCTCCATACATATCAACAGCCGTAGGTTCATAATTTCCAGGCGGGTGCCCCATACTCAATAATCCATGACGCGAACTCCATTCGCTCACTTTCTTAGGATAACCATTTCCTACCATTTCCGCACGTAAGCCATAAAAAGCCACCCTTGCAGATTCGGTTTCCTCCCCAATATCATACCATAATGCAGGGTAATACAAAACAGCCTTTTTGCCATAACGCTTTTCAAACTCATCTGTCAAATTCTTATTCCAATAACGAGAATTGCCTAAATAACCTACATCGTCAAAAAAAGTTCGATGGACTGTTTTTCCAAAATAATCACTAAAGCGTTTAGCATATTCCTCATAAGTCATGGATATAAACTGATTGACAGCTTCTTCATCCATATAGTCTAAACGGGAATCCACGTTATATTCCAAATAAAAAGACATAATTTTCCAATTTCCATTAGGAGCATTCCAAGTCAATACGCCATTCTGCACGTTGTCTGTCAGGTCTATTCGTTCTTTCGTCTCCCTATTCATGGCAACGGCACCCATAAACTTATCTTTAGTAGGGACATTTTCTTTAATCTGCATTGGACCGACAATATCTCTTTCCTGCTTACTTAAACACTTCTGCGTATATTGAGGATATTCCTTTTGAAACCGCCCTCCCATTACTCCACTGGGAAAATCAACATCATCATATAAAATAACCTCAGTACCCAGATCTTTGGAGCAGGTTAAAATATCTTGATATCGTTCAAAATATTCATTACTCAAATATTCTGGAGTTGTACCCGGACAAATCTCCTTTCCGTTCCACATCTGAGCCGGAGTCAACGGCAATACAGCAACACCCCCAAATCCATCTTTCTGATAAGCGTCCGTAATTTGTTCATAAATACCCTTTGTTGTCAATTCTCCATTGATATGCCAAAAAGGTTGTGGACGATTTCGATTGGGAGGATTTACAAAATTTTCATACATTTCCTGTTGTTCAGCGGTAGGCGCACTGTTACCAGTGCACCCCCATGCTAACAAAAAAGAGCCGAATGTTATAGTAAGAATAAATTTCTTTGTTATCATACATCCATCTTTTAAGTCCGTTTGTTTTAATATCCTGGATTTTGTTCCAAACTATTATTACTTTTTTGTATTTCCTGATAATGTATAGGTAATACAAAAAATGCATCCTTCCAATCTGTTTCACGAGAAGCCAAACTTACCATCGAACGTTCATAAGCAAATCCGTTATCCGTTTTCGTAATAATAAATCCATATAACGGTTCGTTATCTGCTATTTTCCAACGTCTCAAATCAAAATAGCGATGACCTTCAAATGCCAATTCTATCCTTCTTTCATGATAGATACGTTCCAACAACGCTTCTCCGCTTTCGTCAACCGGAGGCATATTTACACTCGCTCTTGCCCGGACTTTATTCACATATTCCCTTGCCACATCTTCATTACCTAAATGATACTCAGCTTCTGCATAATTCAAATAAATCTCGGCTAAACGGAAGAAAGGATACGGCATGGTATAGTGATGGGATTGAGAAACAGGTTCACTTTCATTCACCCATTTCCGGCAATAATACCCCGTCATTGTCATATCTTGATTCTGCATATCAGCTCCGCCTTGGAATGTTTCAACCCCCCTATTATTCACCGTTGTCGATCCATTATAATAAATTCAATCATAAAAACGAGGATCTCTATTTGCATATGGATTCGCCGGATCATACTTGGAATTAGGATTGATTTCTCCTGTAGCTGTATCTAACACCGGTATTTCACCATCTTTCGTTTCATACGCATCAACTAGGT
Source organism: uncultured Parabacteroides sp. (assembly GCA_900547435.1). Lineage (GTDB taxonomy): Bacteria > Bacteroidota > Bacteroidia > Bacteroidales > Tannerellaceae > Parabacteroides. Next base: position 3,893 of record URGO01000032.1, on the reverse strand, counting down.
TTTGAGTTGGAGTATTCCATCCTCTTCCACCATCACCGGTACAAGCCATATTAAACCCAGATGTATGAGAATAAGTTTCACTGAATTCTTTTGCAAAGATATATTCGCTATTAGCTACATCGAAAAACATTTCTCGATAGTTATCACATAATGAATACCCTTTATCAAATAAATCTTGAGCTGCATCTGCGGCTTTTTGCCATTTTTCTTTATCATTAGTCGGATTATTCAACGGACTAGCAGCATAAAGTAATACTCTTGACTTTAAAGCTCTTGCAGCATTAGCACTTGCCCGATTCCTTTCATCCGGCAGATCTGGCAATGTCGCAATTACTTCATCCAAATCTTTGACAATATAATCCACACATTCGTCATATGAACTACGTTTTACCCCGGACCAATCGCTATTGATATCAAATGCCTCTTCAATGATAGGAACTCCCCCATAAGAACGAATCAATCGAAAATAGATGAACGCCCGTATAAATTTCATCTCCCCTATCATGGTCTTTTTAAATTCCTCATCCACATTTGCTGTTTGAATGTTCTCGAAAAACACATTCAAATTATGCAAATACTTATACCCGGAATTCCAAAAATTCAACACATCTCCCACAGCACCTACATTATCAGAAGTCAACATATTCTCTCGAATATAATTGCAACCTTCGTCATTGTATTTTGCATAAACTTCATCTGAGAAAAAAGATAAACGATACCAGTTGTCTTGTCCGATTAAAGCGCCATACTGGTCATTAACAAACATCTTAATCAAATTCTGGTCTTGCCAAACAATAGCATCCGAATAACTATCATTAGGTACAATATCCAAAGTATCACCGCATGAGGCAAACAATAACGCTGCTGATACAAGTCCACCATATATAAATCTTCTCATAACATTTACTTTTTAGAATGAAACATTTACACCAATATTAATCAATCTTTGCGGATTCAAAGCCCAACCGCCATATCCACCACCTGTCGCCTCCGGATCTATCCCCATCCCTCGCATGTGGTCTATTGAGAACAAATTAGTTCCACTTAAATAAATACGAGCATTAGCAACACCAATTTTTTCTCGAATCGATGTAGGTAACGTATAGCCGATTTCCGCATTTTTCAATTTAAAGAATGCAGCATTGATATTCGTAAAGGTTGTACCACCAATCTTGTTTGGAGTACCTAAACGAGGCTTTGTACCATCCGGATTCTCCGGAGTCCACATATCTTCTGTCCACCAAGTCATCAAATTACCGGCCCCACCGGAAGACGGATCAACCCAAACATCGTTAATGGTATTTATCACCTTAGCCTGTCCTTGGAACATCAATTGAATATCAAATTGTTTCCAAGTCAACCCCAAATTAAGACCATAAACAATTTGCGGAATATCTGTCAAGTCCTGACGGATCTGATCCAACGAATTGATTTCACCATCACCATTAGCATCCCAAATCTTAATATCACCCGCCATGGTTCCCGGACGTTTTGCTACATTCGGGTCATTTATATCAGCTTCACTATAAATTCCAATGGCTTTATAACGCAAAGAACTACCTATCGGGTGCCCCTCGGATTTTTGATATTCCTCTGCCATAGGTACCTCATCAGAAAATACAACTTCACTCTTCGCATACGTAAAATTACCTGAAATTGAATACGACAAGTCCTTATTGATGGCTTTCTGATGACCTATCATAAATTCAATACCCTTATTTTCGGCTATACCTATATTCTCATCCGGCAAAGACAAACCGGTAAAAGCCGGAACAGATGCATTTCTCTTAGTCAAGATATTCGTACGCCGGGATTTAAACCAATCGAATTCAAAATTCAATTGGCCTCCAAAGAATGAAGATTCCAAACCGACATCATACGAATTAGCTACTTCCCAAGTGATATTCGGATTAGGCGTATTCTTCTGAGACAAACCAGAAGCTAATGCTCCATTAAATACGGATCCGGATGTCAATCCATACAATATCATATATTGATAAGCTGCAACAGCATCATTACCCATCTGTCCCCATGATGCACGTAATTTCAGATTATTCAACCAGTCTATATTGGACATAAAATCCTCTTTTGAAATCGTCCAGCCCGCAGACACACCTGGGAAGAAACCATAACGATTTCCTGGAGGAAAATTCTGAGAGCCATCATATCGGAACTGAAATTGCAGCATATACTTATTATCGTAATCATACAATACACGTCCGAAATAATTCAACCGAGCAGTTTTAGAGAATGACCCATTATTGGTTTGCGTATTGCTATCACCAAAGGGTAATTCCGCAATCGCCCCACTCGGGAAGTTTCCTCTATAAGCACTTAACATACTTGCATTGGATTTATTCCCCTCAAATCCTAAGAAGCCGTCAATAGTATGCACTTCATTGAATGTATTGTGATAATTAATACGGATATTCCCCGTCAAGCTTTCCGTCCGCTTTTCTTCAACACTCAATGACGGACTAGATACCGTAGGCACCATAACCTTAGTATATCCATTAGTAGCCTGATCGTAATTATATACATAAGCCACATTCTTAAACTGCTTATACTTTTGATGGAAAAAATCGTATGCCATACTACCCACAACGGATAACCCTTTGACTTGAGGTATATCAATGGTAATCGTAGCTAACGAATTAAAAAACCAGCCATCCGTCTTCACCTCTCCGGCTTCTCCTGAAGTCTGGACTAACGGATTATCTCCATCACGTGCCGGGGCAGCATAATCTGTTCCCGGATATTTGGCTAAAATAGTCGGCAAATTTAAAGCCACATGAGAATACATTGAGCCACCATTTACAGAACCGTCTCTTGGCAATTTTCTATCCAGCTTTTTAGCTGACAAATCCAAACTTACTCGAATAAAATCTGTCACATTCGCATCCAGATTGGAACGCAAATTGATTTGTTTATTATAAGTAGATCCATTATTGAAAGGGGTACCTTGATGCAAAAAACCTCCAGACATAAAATATTGCACCCTTTCGCTTCCTCCTCTTAAACTGACATTAGCTTTATCCTGATGGCTCCATGTCTTTTGTACAGTCCGATACCAATCTGTATTGGGGTGCCCAATAGGGTCTGAACCATCTCTAAATAAACGGATATCCTCTTCTGTATATTGGGCTGGTAAACCTTTTGCCTCATTAGCCCAATTACTAGCAATAGCATAAGTGGCCGCATCCGCCATTTTTACAATACGGGTAGGCTGGGCAAAAGAATGATTATAAGTTACTATGTTTGCATACGCTGACAGCGGTTAATCCGCGAAAGGAATAAACGAAGAGTGCCTTAGGGTGTCTCACGGGGGCTGTCTGCCCCCTGCCGACGGCTTCCCCCGAGTGTTTTTCATAATATTATTCCAAGAAAAAAGTCGGTACGTCCTAATTGGATAGTATATTTGAGAAGTTAAAACCAATATACCCAAACAATTAAAATCGTACCGATATGCAAAGGAAAGCAATTTCATTCAAAGGACAAAAGATTTTCATCGGAATCGATGTCCATAAGGATTCTTGGCGGGTGGCGGTAGCCCCCGAAGTGGGAATAGTAAAGGGGCACACTCAGAAGCCCTCGGCAAAAGAGCTCTTTGACTTTTTGAAGAAGCACTATCCGGATGGTGAGTACCATGCCGTTTACGAATCAGGGTTCAGCGGCTTCTCGACTCACTACGCCTTGCAAGAGGTCGGCATCGATTGCATCGTTATCCATGCCGCCGACGTCCCCACCACGCAATACGAGGAAACGATGAAGACAGACAAGGTGGATGCGGCCAAACTCGCAAGGTCGCTCAAGGCGGGCCTGCTCCAAGGAATCTATATCCACAAGCGTGACGACATCGATGCCCGTGCCGTGGTGCGCCTGAGGAAAACCAT
>URGO01000031.1 GCA_900547435.1 uncultured Parabacteroides sp. | reverse complement strand
TGTTAAGGAACAAATAGGAAACAAAAAATCAAAATTAGATATCGATCGGAAGGATTTACCCAAACCCGAAGATATAAAAAAGTTCTTGGATCAGTACGTGATAGGACAAGACGATGCCAAGCGTTATTTGTCGGTTTCAGTTTATAACCATTACAAACGGTTAATGCAGGAAGAGACCAACGATGACGTGGAAATCGAAAAGTCAAACATCATCATGGTTGGCTCGACGGGAACCGGAAAAACATTGTTGGCACGAACCATCGCCAAATTGTTGCATGTCCCGTTCGCTATTGTTGATGCTACCGTATTGACACAAGCCGGATATGTGGGAGAAGATATTGAAAGTATCTTGACACGCTTATTGCAAGCAGCCGACTACAACGTGGAATCGGCGGAACGGGGTATCGTATTCATTGATGAAATCGACAAGATTGCCCGAAAAGGCGATAACCCGTCCATCACACGAGATGTCAGTGGCGAAGGTGTCCAACAGGGGCTCTTGAAATTGTTGGAAGGTTCAATCGCTAACGTTCCGCCGCAGGGAGGACGCAAACATCCGGAACAAAAAATGATTCCGGTTGATACCAAAAACATCTTGTTTATTTGCGGAGGCGCGTTTGATGGCATCGAAAAGAAAATCGCCCAACGCTTGAACACACGTGTCGTGGGTTATGCAGCAAGCAAGGAAACCAATCAGGTAGACCGGAACAATCTGCTGAAGTATATTACTCCGGCCGATTTGAAGTCATTTGGATTGATTCCTGAAATCATCGGGCGTTTACCGATTCTGACTTATCTGAACCCGTTAGACCGGCAGGCATTGCGCAACATTTTGACTGAGCCCAAGAATTCAATCATCAAGCAATACATCAAATTGTTTGCTATGGATGATATCCGACTGACTTTTGACGAAGCGGTCTATGAATTTATTGTAGATAAAGCCATGGAGTTCAAATTAGGCGCACGCGGATTGCGTTCAATCGTCGAAGCGATTATGATGGATGCCATGTTCAGTATGCCATCTGAAAAAGAAAAAGAACTGCATGTGACTTTGGAATATGCAAAAGATAAATTTGCTAAAACTGATGTAAACCGATTGCAGGTAGCTGGATAAAACAAAGTAAACCTATTTCTAATAATAGCGAGTATGGCAAAGAAAGATAAAGTAACAGAGGCATTGAAAAAACATTTTGGTTTTGACACATTCAAAGGAAACCAAAAAGCAATTATTGAAAATGTATTGGCAGGAAAGGATACCTTTGTATTAATGCCAACCGGAGGAGGCAAATCATTGTGCTATCAGTTGCCTTCTCTGATGATGGAAGGTACGGCTATTGTCGTATCTCCTCTTATCGCACTGATGAAAAATCAGGTAGATGCCATGCGTAATTTCAGTGAAGAAGATGGCATTGCGCATTTTATTAATTCTTCATTGAGTAAATCCGCTATCGATCAGGTAAAAGGCGATATCTTGTCCGGAAAAACCAAACTGCTCTATGTCGCTCCGGAGTCATTGACAAAAGAGGAAAATGTAGAGTTTCTCCGTCAAGTCAAGATTTCATTCTATGCCGTAGATGAAGCGCATTGTATCTCGGAATGGGGACATGATTTCCGTCCGGAATACCGAAGAATCCGTCCTATCATCAACGAAATAGGGAAACGTCCATTAATCGCTCTGACCGCTACTGCTACGCCAAAGGTGCAACACGATATCCAGAAGAATTTGGGAATGACGGATGCCACCGTATTCAAATCCTCTTTCAACCGGGAGAACCTATATTATGAGGTGCGTCCGAAAACAGCCAATATAGACCGGGATATCATCAGGTTCATTAAGAATAACGAAGGCAAGTCTGGCATTATCTATTGTCTTAGCCGAAAGAAAGTGGAAGAGTTCGCGGATATCCTGAAAGCTAACGGCATTAGGGCGCTACCTTATCATGCAGGAATGGATTCGCAAGTGCGTTCGGACAATCAGGATGCCTTTCTGATGGAGCAGGTAGACGTGATCGTTGCGACTATCGCATTTGGAATGGGCATCGACAAGCCTGATGTGCGTTATGTCATCCATTACGACATACCGAAAAGCCTGGAAGGATATTATCAAGAAACGGGACGTGCAGGAAGAGACGGAGGAGAAGGTAAGTGTATTGCGTTTTACGCTTATAAAGACTTGCAAAAATTAGAAAAGTTCATGCAAGGGAAGCCTGTTGCCGAACAAGAAATAGGGAAACAATTGTTATTGGAAACAGCTGCATATGCAGAAACATCTGTTTGCAGAAGAAAAGTATTGCTTCATTATTTTGGAGAAGCTTACCCGGAAGATAATTGTGGTAATTGTGATAACTGTTTGAACCCGAAGAAAAAAGTGGAAGCTAAAGAATTGTTGAGTGCTGTACTGGAAGTTATCAGTACATTAAAAGAAAAGTTTAAGGCAGAATATATAGTAAATATGCTGGTCGGAAACGAAACGTCTGAAATTCAATCGTACAAACACAATGAATTAGAAATATTCGGCTCCGGCCAGGATCAAAGCGAAAAAACGTGGAATGCGGTAATCCGCCAAGCGTTAATCGCAGGTTATCTGATGAAAGATATTGAAAATTACGGCTTATTGAAAATTACCCCCAAGGGGAAAGAGTTCATAAAGAAACCGGTATCCTTCAAGATTACTGAGGATAATGAGTTTGAAGAAGAGACAGAAGAGGTTCCGGTTCGCGGAAGTGCTTCGTGTGCCGTTGACCCTGTACTCTATTCGATGATGAAAGACTTACGGAAGAAACTCTCCAAGAAGCTGAATGTTCCTCCTTTCGTCATCTTCCAAGATCCTTCTTTGGAAGCTAAGGCTACCACCTACCCGATAACACTGGAAGAATTGCAGAACATTCCGGGTGTAGGAGCCGGAAAGGCAAAACGTTATGGTGCTGAATTTGTAGAACTGATTAAAAAGCATGTGGAAGAAAACGAGATCGAGCGTCCGGAAGACTTGCGCGTGCGTACAGTTGCCAATAAGTCAAAACTGAAAGACTGGATTGTTCAAAGTATCGACCGAAAAGTGGCATTAGACGATATTGCCGTCTCTAAGGGATTGGAATTTAGCGAACTCTTGGATGAGATTGAGGCCATTGTTTATTCAGGAACACGTATCAATATCGACTATTTCGTGAATGATGTCATGGATGAAGATCACATCGAAGATATTTATGACTATTTCAAAGACTCTGAAACGGATGATCTGGAAGAGGCCATCGAGGAATTGGGAGGAGATTATACGGAAGAGGAAATTCGCTTAATCCGAATCAAATTCCTTTCTGAAATGGCGAACTAAGAACCGCTGGGAAATATAAAAAACACTAATTTAACAGACTAAGATACTAATTCGCTTATCCGTCCGTTAAATTAGTGTATTTTTGTAATCATAAAATTGTAGCATCAAAATTATTTGTTGATGAAAAAGTTTTTAGTATCAGCTTTGCTCTTGGTGAGTGTTGCAGGTTCTGCCAAATCTCTTCCGGATTCGGTTGCCATGACTATAGGAAACAAGCAGGTTCTTATGTCTGAATTCTTTTATGCGGCCGAGAAAAATGGCGAAAATAATTTGTCGAACGAGGATGCATTAAAAGGGTTTGTGCAACTATTCGAAAATTTTAAGCTGAAGGTTGTCGAGGCCGAGTCCCAAAATATAGATAAGACCAAAGATTTTGAAGAGGAATTAAGTAAATACCGTTCAGAATTGACGGCAAGTTATTTATCAGACAAAGCAGCAGAAGAACAAGTTGTGGAAGATGAATATGCCCGAATGGATGAAGTTCTGGACCTTAGCCATATCCTGTTGTTCCTTCCGGAAAAGACTGTCGGGAAAGACACCGCCGCTATCTATCAACGCGCACTGGAAATCCGAACCCGAATCCAAAACGGAGAGGATTTTGAAGTGGTAGGCAAAGAATTGATGCAACAAGACCCGAAGCACATCGGATACGAACATGTACGCGGTTTTTACCCTATGCGAACCGTAAAGGCTTTTGAAGATGCTGTTTATTCCATGCCGGAAGGGACTCTTTCCATGCCGGTACGTACCAAATTAGGATTCCATATCATCAAACTACATCATCGCATCCCCAATCCGGGACGAGTACAGGTAACTCATATCTTGCTTCCTTTTGCAACTGATTCCGTTAAGCAAGACGAAATCGCAATAAAAAATAAAGCCGATTCCATTTACCATCAACTGCAATCAGGTGCAGACTTCGGTGCGTTAGCCGAAAAGTTCTCCGCCGACAAAGCTACTGCTGCAAAAAAAGGCGTGCTCCCTGTCTTCGGTATCGGAGAGATGGTGCAGGATTTCGAAAAAGAGGCTTTTGCCCTACAAAAGGAAGGGGAAATATCCCAGCCTTTTAAGACTCAGTTCGGCTACCACATCATCAAACTGCTGAAAAAGCTGGATAAGCAATCATTAGAGGATGTCAAGAAATCCTGGCATCGCCGGATGGCTCAAGGTGAATGGAACTTTGCCTTGTATAAAGGATTTGATGATCGGATGAAAAAGGAATACAACTATGCCTTTTATCCGGAGGCATACGCAGAATTAGAGGCTTTATGCTATAATTACTTCCCGACAGATAAAGAATTTTTCGAAAAGGCTCAATCTTTAGAAAAGACTTTAGCTCGGATGGATACGGTCAATTTCACGCAACGGGATTTTGCAATTTACTTGCAACGTTGTCCTTTTTCAGTGAAGACCTATTCCGGAGATTTTATGCAAGAAGTATACGACCTGTTTGTCCGTGATATCTTAACGGGAATGGAGCGTAAGAACCTGACAAAGAAACATCCTGAATACAACTTGCTTATCAATGAATATCGGGATGGCATCTTGTTGTTTGCCATCAGCAATGAGAAGGTTTGGAACAAACCTGCCGATGAACAAGCATCTATCGAAGAAACCTGGATTGCTGAGCTAAGAAATAAATATCCTGTTTCGGTGAATTGGAAAGCACTGAAAAAGGCGGTAAAAAACAATAAATAGTTTTTTATGAAAAGGTGGGTTACTTTTGTCTTGATGGTTATCTGTCTATGCAGTTGCGGCCCCAAGCAATCTGTAGAGCAGAAGGACATTTTAGTCAAAGTAAACAACCGTGTCTTGTCTCGAGCAGATCTGAAAGCGGTGCTCCCATCCCGGCTTTCTTCGGCCGATAGCCTAATATGGGCTGAGAGTTTTGTCAAGCAATGGGTAAAAGACAACCTGGTATATGATGTCGCACTGAAGAATCTGACGAATACCGACAAACAAGAAATTGACCAGTTGGTCGATGCGTATCGGAATTCTTTGATTCGTTATCGTTATCAGGAACAATTGATAAAAGAGCGTCTGTCCGCCCAAATATCAGAAGAAGAGATGCGTCAGTTTTATGAGTCCCATGCAACTGATTTCATTTTAGACCACAATTTAATCAAAGGCTTATTTCTAAAAATACCGGTTGATGCGCCCAATCTTTCGGATGTAAAGAAATGGTATCGCTCTTCTTCTGAGGCTGAAATTGAAAAAATAGAAAAATATAGCGTACAAAATGCGGCCATTTATGAGTATTTTTACGATAAATGGATTAGCTTTGGCGATGTAATGGCTACAATCCCGTTAAAAATAACCGATGAGGACAATTTTTTGCGGACACATTCTTTTATAGAAACGTCAGATAGCAGCTTTTGTTATCTGCTGAATATAAAAGAATACATACTCAAAGGGGATGTCGCTCCCTTCGATTATGCGCATACGCAAGTATTGGATATGTTGGTTAACCAACACAAGATACAATTTTTGAGAGATTTTGAAGAAGAATTATATAATGACGCGATTCGAGGTGGGGATGTCGTTTTCCCGACAGAACAACCTTGAGGAAGCAATAAAAGGATGTTACAATGAATAGGATTTTACTTGTATGTTTGTTAATGAGTTGTTCTTGGCTGCTGAAAGCTCAAGATAACGTGATTGATGAAATCGTTTGGGTAGTGGGAGATGACGCTATCCTGCGTTCGGATGTTGAAGACCAACGTTTATACTTGTTGAATGCGGGCGAACGATTGGAAGGTGACCCCTATTGTTTCATTCCGGAGCAAATGGCAATCCAAAAACTTTATCTGAATCAAGCGAAGATAGATAGTGTGGAAGTGCCGGAATCTCAAGTCATTCAGAGTGTAGATCAATGGATTAATTCGGTTATAGGCCAGATTGGTTCCAAAGAGAAAGTTGAAGAATACTTCAACAAGAAGCTCTCTCAAATCAAAGAAGAGAAAATCGAAATGGTCAGAGAGCAACAGATTGTAGAAGAAATGCAACGCAAACTGGTGGGAGAAATTAAATTAACTCCTTCAGAAGTACGCAAATACTATAATCAATTGTCGCAAGACAGTTTGCCCAATATCCCTATGACGGTCGAAGTGCAAATCATTACTATCGAACCGAAAATCCCGTTTGAGGAGACAGACGCCATCAAAGCTCGTTTGAGACAATTTACCGAAGACATCAACAACGGGAAATATGAGTTCTCCACGTTGGCGCGTCTTTATTCCGAAGACCCCGGTTCTGCTATGCGCGGAGGCGAATTGGGTTTCATGAGCAAATCCATGCTGGAACCGGCTTTTGCCAATGTAGCTTTTAACCTGAAAGACTCCAAACACATCTCACAGATTGTAGAGACTGAGTATGGTTTCCATATCATTCAATTAATCGAGAAACGAGGCGACCGTATCAATTGCCGGCATATCTTGTTGAAACCGGAGGTATCAGAAAAAGAATTGAATGAAGCTACGGCCCGAATGGATTCTATCTACAATAATCTGATGGAAAACAAATTCACGTTTGATGAAGCGGCCACCTTCCTTTCTTACGATAAAGATACGCGCAACAACAAAGGACTTATGGTTAACTCCAACTACCAAAGCTCCAATTCCGGTACGCCCCGGTTCGAATTGCATGAGCTTCCGCAAGAAGTGGGAAAAGTGGTTTATGATATGAAGGTAGGCGAAATATCCAAGCCGTTCCGCATGACAACCGATAAACAGAAGGAGGTCATCGCGATAGTCAAACTTCGTGCACGCACAGAAGCACACAAGGCCAACTTGTCAGACGACTATCAAGCATTAAAAACAATTGTTGAGAATAAGAAACGCGAGGAATTGCTGAACGATTGGATTCGCAAGCAACAGAAATCCACCTATGTCCGCATTAGCGAAGGATGGAGAAATTGCGATTTCCGTTTTCCAGGTTGGGTAAAAGAATGAAGCCGATAAAAACAATTCTCCTCATAAGTTTACTATGCTGGTGCGCGTGGGATGCTTGGGCGCAAGTACAAGATACGGTTCAGGTAAAGAAAACAAAAGTCTATCTGGAACATGCGAATACCTTGTCTTTCGATGAAGCAATCCGGGCTGACGCACAGGTGCTGGTGGGCGATGTGTGTTTCCGTCATGACAGTTCCTATATGTATTGCGATAGTGCCTATTTTTACGAGAAAAACAACTCGTTAGAGGCATTCAGCAATGTACGGATGGAGCAAGGAGATACGTTGTTCGTCTACGGACAATACCTCTTTTATGACGGAGATGCGCGCATAGCCTACCTGCGTGAGAACGTACGGATGGAAAACCGGCAAGTGACGTTGTTTACCGATAGTCTGAACTATGAACGTATCCCCAATATCGGCTATTATTTCGAAGGCGGTATGATTGTGGATTCGTTGAATCAGCTTTCTTCTTATTATGGGCAGTACAGCCCGTCCACCAAATTGGCAATATTCAACGATAGTGTTCGCTTGGAGAATCCCAATTTCACGCTCTATTCCGACACACTCCACTATAATACGGAATCCAAAATATCAACCATCTTAGGTCCTTCGGTCATTGTCTCGGATAGCGGGACGATTCACTCCTCGCGTGGATGGTATAATACGGTAAATAATACGTCCATGCTGCTTGACCGCTCGGAAGTGATTTCCGGAAACCGTTTCCTGACGGGAGATTCCATCGCTTATGACCGGCAAAACGGATTTGGCGAAGTGTTTGGGGATATGTGCATCCAGGATACTTTGCAACGAATTATGCTAAAAGGCGAATATGGCTATTATAACGAGAAAACCGGCTATGCCTTCGCGACGGATAGTGCCCGTTGCTTGGAATATTCGCAAGGAGATACGCTTTACCTCCATGCCGATACCTTGCAGATGTTTACCGTCGACTCGACTTACCGGGAGGTAAAAGCTTTCCATGGAGTCCGTTTCTATCGGACCGATTTGCAAGGTGTTTGCGATTCGATGCAGTTCAATTCGCGCGATTCTATCCTATATATGTATGATGATCCGGTTCTTTGGAACACGCAATACCAGCTTTATGGCGATACGATTCTTGTTTACATGGGGGATAGCGCGATAGACTTTGTGCATGTCAAGCAATTTGCCTTTGCCGCACAAGAAGTTGATACATCCTATTATAACCAGATAAAAGGGAACGACCTGAAGGCTTATTTCAACGGACAAGCGGTACGCCAAATCGATGTGGCGGGAAGTGTCGAGACGATTTATTATCCATTGGAAAAAGACGGAAGTATGGTGGGATTGAATTTCCTCCAAAGCGCCTATCTGACTATGTGGCTGAAAGAGAACAAAATCGAGCGGCTTCGTGTCACCAACAACCCCAAAGGCCAGCTCACGCCAATTCCCGACCTAAAGCCGGACCAGAAAGAGCTGAAAGATTTCTTTTGGTATGATTATCTCCGGCCCAGAAACAAAGAAGATATCTACACCGTCAGGAAGAAGAAAGTGCAGGATGCTCCGAAACGGAGTAACAAGTTTGTACACGGTAAGTAAATTTCTTCCAACATTCCTACAAAATTGTTTGCATCACAATTGTGAATTAATTGCATCACCCGGGTGAATCAATTAATTCACAACTGTGATGCAATTAATTCACCCGGGTGATGTAAACAATTTGTGGGAAAACAAGAATAAAATTTCCCCCTAAAACATACAAAATCTTTACTCTTGGATAGAGAATAATTCGGTAGAAAGATAACGTTCACCCGTATCAGGCAACAAGACCACAATACGTTTGCCTCGATTTTCCGGCAATTTAGCCAATTGCAATGCGGCATATAGGGCAGCTCCCGAAGAGATTCCCACCAATACGCCCTCTCGCCGGGCCAATTCACGGCTCGTACGAAGGGCATCCTCGTCTGTTACCTGCATAATTCCGTCCACTAGCGAAGCATCGTAATTCTTCGGAACGAATCCGGCTCCGATGCCTTGTATCTTATGCGGACCGGCTTTTCCTCCGGACAACACCGGAGATGAGGCCGGCTCTACAGCGATTGCCCGAATCGAAGGATTATGCCGCTTTAATCCGCGTGCCGTTCCGGTCAAAGTCCCCCCCGTCCCGACACTTGCCACAAAGATATCCACCTTCCCATCGGTATCTCGCCAGATTTCCTCGGCCGTAGTGCGCTCATGCGCCAAAGGATTGGCCGGATTGTCAAATTGTTGCAAGATGATGGCACCCGGAGTAGCCTCGCGAATCTCTTCCGCCTTCCGTATAGCTCCGCTCATACCCTCACTTCCCGGAGTCAGTACCAATTGTGCGCCTAAAGCTTTGAGCAGGCTCCGGCGTTCCAGGCTCATGGTCTCCGGCATGGTAAGTACCAGTTTATACCCTTTGACCGATGCCACCCAAGCCAAACCTACCCCGGTATTTCCGCTGGTCGGTTCGATAATCATCGCTCCCGGCTTCAGTAGCCCTTTCTTTTCGGCATCTTCAATCAGAAAAAACGCCGCTCTATCCTTCACGCTTCCTCCCGGATTAAAATACTCCAACTTGGCAATGACTTCAGCCCCCTGCAATTCCTCGCCCAACCGGGTAATTGCCAACAAAGGCGTATTTCCTATTAATTCTGTCAGATTCTTCTTGATATTCATATTCGTAAGACTTATTTCTTTTATAAAAACAATTCGGACGGGAAAAAGGTTCCATGTTTTGCAGGATAAAAGCCGAAAAGAAAAAACTCCGGCGAAATCACTTCGACGGAGGCTTTTCCATGTTTCACACATCGGATAAAACATGACTAACAACTAATATAATGGCATCGATGAAGCCGGCATTCCTCTTGCCTGCAAACTTCAATCGTTTTGTTTCCTATTTTGAATAAGTATAAATAAATCAGCTGTTTCGCTATCCCACGAGTTTAACAGCCCATTGAACATACGGCAGGTCTTCTGACTGGCTCCCATCTTGAAGCCTTCCCGGACATAAGCCAGTGGCAAAGAGGTGTTTCAAGATGTTATCGGAGTTTCACAGCAGCGGGACTGTTCGGGATTCTCACCCGATTCCCTTTTAATCCGGACGAGGAAGCCTCATCGCGGAACCGTTTCTATTTGCAAAGATAAATTTTTCCGGAGAATATCCCTCGCATTTTCCCCATTATTTTCCGAATAAAAAATATATTCGTATCTTAGAAGCAATTTTAAAACAAAATGACACAAATGAAAACACTTTGGAAAGTATGTATGTTGTTGCTCGTCTGTTGGGCAGCACCGGCCGTGGCTCAGACGGCCAAACAGGTCGTATTGCCGGATGCCGGCGGAAAATTCTTGTTGCATGACGGCTGGATGGCACGCCGTGCCAGCGAGATTGGCGAGGATGGCAACCGCCTTACCTCGCAGCCCTTCCAGCAAGAAGGGTGGATGAAGGCGAAAGTTCCCGGTACGGTATTGACCACATTATTGGAAAATGGCGTTTATCCGGCTCCGGAAGTGGGACTGAACAACGAACTGATTCCGGATATCTATCGTGTGGGGCGTGATTTTTATACCTATTGGTTTGTTTGTCCGCTCTCGCCGGTTCAGAAAAAGGAAGGAGAACACATTTGGTTGAACTTCCGGGGAATCAATTATAAGGCGGAAATTTATTTGAACGGAAAAAGAGTGAACCGTACCACACACGAAGGTATGTTCTTGCGTCAATCGTATGACATTACTTCTTTGTTGCGGAGCGATTCGACCAACATGCTGGCCGTATTGGTGTTTCCGCCGGACCATGTGGGAAATCCCAACGGCGGTCAAGGAGGAGATGCGCAGATTGCCCGCAACAACACGATGCAATATACGCCCGGATGGGATTGGATACAGCCGGTACGCGACCGCAATACGGGAATTTGGGACGAGGTCTCGCTGACTACCACCGGACCGGTCTTGCTGCAACATCCCTATGTGGTGACGAAAGTTCCCGGAGTACGCCAGCCGAACGACAAAAAGCAGGCCAAGGCTTTCTTGGAGACATCGGTTGAGCTGGAGAATGTAACCTCTCAGCTACAACAAGGAAAAGTAACGGTTCGGTACAACGGAAAAACATTAAGCCAGAATGTTACGTTACAACCCAAGGAGAAACGGATTGTCTCTTTCTCAAAAGAAACCATCGAGAATCCTAAGTTATGGTGGCCAAATGGTATCGGAGAGCAACCTTTGCAGCAGATTAGTTTTGCGTTCTCGCAAGGAGAGCAGGTAAGCGACTCGGAAGAGGTGCAATTCGGCATCCGGGAAATCACCACCCGGAAGAACCCGCAAAATGGAGGACGAGAATTTTATGTAAACGGACAACGGATATACATTACCGGAGGAAACTATATCAATTCAGACTGGCTGCTCCGCTTGTCGCCTGAACGGTATGACCACGAGGTACGTTTCCATGCGGAGATGAATCTGCGGATGATCCGGGTATGGGGAGGTGCTTTGCTGGAACGTCCGGAGTTTTATCAGGCGTGTGACAAATATGGCATTCTGGTATTTCAGGATTTGTGGGGAAGCGGTGATTGCAACGGAGCCTGGGAGGACATCACCAAGTTGGATTCGCGCGAACGCCGTTGGGAATATCCCGACAATCACGATTTGTTCCTGCGTTCGGCAGAAGACCAGATCAAGATGATACGCAATCATCCCAGCCTCTGCCTGTGGTGTGGCGCAAACGAATGGCCTTTGGCAAAGGATATTGACGAAGCCTTGCGTACCGACTTGCTTCCGCGCCTGGACCCGAACCGCCTGTTCGCCAGTTATTCTACCGACTCAGTGTTTACCCGTAATCTGTTAGGAGATAATGGAGACGGTCCTTATGGCATTCAGGAATTGGAATGGTTCTTCACATTCCGCTCTCATCCGTTCAATCCGGAGGCGGGATCGGTGGGTTCACCGGAAGTGGAGAGTTTCCGTGAGTTCATGTCGGAGGCGGATATGGCGGCTTTTCCCCGAAAGAGTTTTACCAAAAACCTGACCTGGCGTTATCATAAGGATTTAGGGTATCGGGATCATCTGGAGCGGTATGGCGAAATGACGTGTATTGAGGATTATTGCCGGTATGCCCAAGTGGTAAACTATGACCAGTATCGCAGCTTCATGGAGGGATGGGCTTCGCATATATGGGATTGGTACACCGGTATCTTGATTTGGAAAACCCAGAATCCTTGGACTGCCCTACGCGGACAGATGTATGATTGGTATCTGGATGTCAATGCTTCTTTATACGGGACCCGAAAGGGCTGCGAACCATTGCATCCTTATTACAACATGCATACCAAGCAGGTGGAACTGATGAATACAACGCTCAATACGTATAAGGGATTGACGGTAAAAGCGGAAGTATATAACCGGGAAGGAAACATCATCTGGGAACATACGCTTCCTACGGATGCTCCGGTCAATGACGTGAAAACATTGTTTACTGTACCGGAAATGAAAGAGGTAACCGGTGTCTATTTCCTGAAATTGTCTTTGTTTGATAAGAATCAGCAGGAACTGACCGATAATATTTATTGGCTAACCACCACGCCGAAAGATTATTCCACATTAAACGCATTGCCCAAAGCGCATTTAAATAAAGAAATAGCGTTTGAGAAGCGGGATGGCTTGTATGAAGGGACCATTACCCTGGCCACCGACAAGGCTATCAGTTTCTTCAACCGAATCAAAGTGTTCGACCGCTCAACGGGCAAACGCATTCTGCCGGTACATTATTCGGATAATTACATCACCTTAATGCCGGGCGATAAGAAAACGGTTGTTTTCTCATTCCGGACCGACCTCCCGAAAGAACAGATTCTTATCCGGGTAGAAGGATGGAACAATTCGGATGAATAAGAAATAACACCTAACGTTGGTTTACATTTTCTGAAAATATGAGTAATTTTGCACACCACAACAAGAAATAAATAAAAAAGCAATGAAAGATGTATTCCCTATTCGTTTAAAAAATGCTCGGAAGATGAAAGGATGGTCTTACCGAGATTTAAGCAAGGCCCTGAAAGGAGAAATATCTCCCACTGCTTTAGAGAAGTATGAGAAAGGGAAAATGTTTCCGTCCAGTCAGGTAATGATAAAGTTGTCCCAAGCTTTAGGATTGAGCATTGACGACTTTTTCCGCCCCTTTAAGGTCAATATAGATTTGAGCCAAGTAAAATATCGCAAAAAAGCATCATTGGGTAAAAGGAAACAAGATGCCATAAATAGTTTTGCAGCCAATGAATTGGAGAAATATCTGGAAGTAGAACAGATGTGCAGGGAATCCAGTATTTTCTCTGCCGATTTCTATGATATTGAGGTACAGAATGAAAATGACGTTTTATCTATAGCTGCTCGATTCCGCAAGTACTTCAATCTCGGAGAATCTCCCATATCCAAGCCTATAGAAATGTTAGAAAGTGCTGGAGTAAAAATCATTGAGATAAACGCTCCGGCTGAATTTGATGCTAACAGCTTTACTCTGGATGGATTGTTCGTCATTATCTTAAATAAAGGGTTGATAGAAGAGCGTAAACGGTTTACGCTCTTCCACGAAGTAGGACACAAGGTGATGCGTTTTGCAGAGGGGGTAGATGAAGAACGTTTTTGCCATGTTTTTGCCAATGAAGTATTGTTGCCATCATCTGTTTTTATACAGAAGATTGGGAAGGTACGCAAAGACATATCGTTAGTAGAACTGAAAGACTTGCAAGGGCAATATGGTATATCTGTTGAAGCCTTAATGGTAAAAGCAAGGCAAGCTGGGGTTATATCCCAAAATCGATATGTATCATTTTGCAAACGCAAAAATACCATCAAATCTTTCAAAGCAAAAGTGGAAGAAAGCATATTCCCCGAAGAGCATTGTCGGCGATACGAAAGATTGGTTTTTAAGCTGTTTGCAAATGAAGAAATAACGGCTTCCAAATGCGCGTCTTTGCTTGGGCGAACAGTGGATGAAGTGCGCAACCAGCTAAATCTTGTTTAATATGGATGTAGTAGTGAACGATACAAATATCTTCCTTGATTTGCTTTCTGTAGAATTACTAGAGGATGTATTCAAGTTGCCCCTCCGTTTTCATACCGTGGACTACGTGATAGCCGAGTTGATAATTCCCGAACAGAAAGATGCCATAAACCATTTTGTAGATTTAGGTGAATTGATAGTTAAGGAGTTCAGTGAAAATGAATTTATCGAAATTATTAATATGTATATGACACGGCAGAACAATATCTCTGTTACAGATTGCTCTGTATGGTATTATGCCAAGAAAAACGACTATCGCCTTTTAACAGGAGATGGAAAGCTCAGAAGCAGCGCAACAGCTGATGGAGTAATCGTTTCAGGCGTGCTGTATCTGACAGATATGCTGGTCGATTGCGGAATTGTACCACCTAAAGACATGGCCGAAAAATTGAGAAAGCTATGCTTAATAAACAAACGATTACCCCAAAGATTAATAGATGAACGAATAAGTAATTATGAACAATAGATAAAAGCAATAAAAGCCTCCCGGACACCCTATCCGCGAGGCTTTCTTTTAGAAACCTGCTTTCGCTCTTCACAAAGCTACTCGCAAGTAGAACTTTTTGTTACTCTATTTTATTTACTAACTAATCCCGTTCACTTATCACAAGTTACTTTAAGTGGGATAATTGTTCATTAAATATTTAATTATGAACTTATTTCTTTATGAAGTAGTTAAAGGAGTTCGCGCTTTGCGCAGGAGTTATAGGAGTTAAGCCAATACTTTTAGATAATATAACTAATACTATCAAGGACATTTGGCCTTTAACTCCTTTAACTCCCTCTAACTCCTATTTTACTTCACCGCTACCTTGAAGCTTTCGCCATCAACAGATACCACTACGATACCTGCCGGAGCAGCGATTGTTTCATTGTCAGAGTTCAGAACTTCGTTGGCTACTACCTTACCCAAGATTGTAGAAACTACTACGTTCTTGCCTTCTGCACCCTTAACGATTACAGCACCGTCGGTTGCAACTACTGAAACTGCTGCGTTAGCAGAGATTTCTTCGTTGGCTGTCGGATTGCCTTCAAATGCCTCGTTCATGTTGTAAACATCAGCATTTTCGATTTCCGGAACAACAACGACTACGTTGTTCATCCACTTCAAGTAACCGTAAGTCGGTTTCATTTCACCCGCCTTAGCGTCCGGCAACGTTACATAATCAGCAGTTTCGATTACAAATGAACCAGCTGCATCATCTACATAACGGAATGCAAACTTAGCTACGTTGTAGTCTTCAGTACCTACATTGATTGTATCAGCAGCACTCGGCTTAACCGCATCGATAATCAAAGAATCACCAATGTGTTGTGCCTGAACAAAGCCTAATTTGTAGTAGTTTTCTGAGTTGATGTAAGGATTACCGTCTTTGTGCTTGTTTGCTTCGTCCCAAGCGATGGCCGTATCCTTCAAGTTAACCAAGTAACGACCTTCAACCCAGCCGCGGATGTCTACTTCGTGACCGCATTGTGCGCCAACACCGTGGTCCGGACAATAAGTTGTTTCCGGATGGATAGTCGGATCAACCACCAACATATACTGCGGACGGTAGTATTCAGTGTCACCATTACCGATATAAGCCGTATCAGCTACCATACCCGGAGCGATATTCGGGAATTGAGACAGGTTCTCCATACCCAAGAAGCCCTTGCTTTCGAACAATACAGACTGGTTGTTGCCATCACGGAAGATAGAAACTGTATCCAGCGGAGAAACAACACGACGATACATCGGCTTTTCTGTTTCTTCTACTACGAACAGATCCCAATCGTTGCCATTATACAATGCATGATTAACCAAACGACCGTTCTGTGCATCACCGGCATACATCTTCTTCAAATCTTCTTTGTTATTGAAGACGTTGTACATCTGATCAGCCAAAGCTTCTTCTTGACCTTTCAAAGCATTTACCACCTTAGCCTCCAAGACAACCGGACGTAAGTTCAGCTGGTCAGCATCCTTTCTCAATGCGAACTTCTGAGCCTTAGCCTCTTTGTTTGGATTAGCTACATATTTGCCTCCGTCGAATACCAACGGTTCGCCATATTGGTTAACGAATGAATAAGAAACAATCTTCAAAGAATCCTTTGTTGTCTTATAATCATTGCCATCGTAGTAACCTAACGTACTAACTACATAAATAGAATCTGTCGGAGTGTATTTCCAAGTGAAATCAGGATTTTCTTTTGCCGTACGCTCAGCAGCATATTCTGTAGCAGTCCATTCCAAAGCGCTTTCAATATCAGTATCTAAGCCGATAGTATGGTTGTTTGTTCCTTCATGGTTTTCAGTAAACCAAGATTCACCGTAAACGTTAGAGAAGTAACCGATATGGAACTTGTTGTTCTTTACATCTGCTAATGTTTCATAACCATCTGTTGCCTCTGTTCCGTCAATCGTCTTGATAACGTATGTGCTCGAATTATAGCGGTAAGTATCTGCTTCGTTAGTTGTGTACAGCTTAGAAGCATCGAACTTATAAGTGATGGTTGTATTCTCACGGTTGGTGAAAATATAATCGTTACCATCGTATGTCAATGCCCACTGCTGCTCCAATTCATTACCTGCAGAAGTTGCAAATGTAGAGTATGTTGTTCCGTTTGCTGTTAAGAAACCGTATTGGGTTCCTACACCTTTCAACAATTCTACCGTATAGAACTTGTCCTTAACTAACAGCTTCTTCGCATCTACCAATGTGCCACCGCCTAATTCAATCTTAACCGGCTTCAAGCCAAGCTCATTCCAATGCTTAGCTGCTTTTAATGTAGGAACATCATCTTCTTCCAGATTACCGACTTTCAGATAGTCGTTACCTACAATGACATACAGATTTGCCAATTGGCTCAATGCTTGTGCTTGTGGCTCTTTTTCGTATTCATTCTGCAAAGCATCAGCAGCGAACAAACCGAAGTAAGTCTTTTCTACTGTATTTACAGAAAGCTCACGTAACAACTCTGTTTCAGAAATAGTTTCAAACTTATAAGATTGATCTACTTGTCCAACTCTGTTAGCTTTAGCAACAATATACTTGCCTTCCTCATTCTTTAAGAAGAAAGAGTATTGTCCACCTGTTGCCGGTTGCATCTTGCCAGCCAAATAAATCATCGGAGTCAGATGTCCAACAAACGGGTTACCAGCAATATCAGTCTTCGTAAAGTTTCCGTCTTTATCTTGATACTTAATTGTTACAGAGAAACCATCCTTTTCATACCAATTCAACTCTTTGGCTGTCAAATAAGAGTGAGTTTCATTCGAAGTTTCGGTAAATGCAAACAAAGTAGCTTCTTCCAACGAATTTACCAATTTAAATTCTCCGGCATTTACATCCCAAGAAATAAATTTGCCACCGGAAGGAATCTCGAAGTAAACACCACCATCTGTAACTACAGCCCTAAAGTCATTTTCTTCACCAATTACTAATGTTTCATCAGTTTTATTATAAGCAAATGACCAAGTACCATTGCTTTTATCTTCTGTTGCTTTGAAAATAGCACTTGGAGAACCTACATTACTTGCGATAAAACGATAAGTCTTACCGTTCTCTAATATATAGCTTCCCGAAACGGCTTCCAAAGAAGTTGGGTCTGCATTAAATACTGTAACTTGGGACGTATACTTTCCTACAGGACGTACTGCTAATTTCCAAAAATCAGTACCAACAGTTGCAGTAGCATCAACTCCAACATAACTTGTTGATGTACCCACTAATTGTAACTGAGTGTATTCAGTTCCATTTACCTTAACCAAGTCTTCAAAGAAAGCTACTGCAGGTCCAACTTCTAAGACTTTACCATCCAAATTAGTTAATGTATAACCAATTGTAGCATCTCCTTCAACTTTCCAATAATCCGTTACAGAAGTATTAGAAACACCAAAGAAGTCTTCTCCCGCTGCATCTTTTTTTGTTCCTAAATAAGCTTCTTCCATGGTGTAAGCTGCTCCCTCTGCATCTTGATGAGCTACACGCACCATTTTGTAATACTTTCCAGTACCAGCAGCTTGTTCTAAAGTTTCAGCCGACACCGAAGAAAGCATACCACCAGCGAGCAGGAAGCCCGCGCAAAGTGTAAGTACTTTTTTGTTCATAACTTGAAAATTTAATTGTTAATAAAATGATAAATAGTTAACTTCTACAATCAAATTTCACGAAGAGTTGAAACAACTCCCGCGCAGTTATGAACGGGCATAAAAAAAGCGCGGGCTCCGTTGTCTATTATTGAACTAAAGGTTCTGGAAAAACCCACACAATAATAATAGAACAACAGCCCGCGCCTGTACGATTATATTACGGCTTCCATCCTGAACTATACACGGATAGTATGGAAACCTCGCAAATAACCTATACCAAGCGCAAGCATTTACTGTCCATTATCCCATTGTGTTAAAAATTTTCCAGATTTTTAGTTCGGAATAATCTTCGTAAAATGCTTACAAAATATATCGGATTCCCTAAACACGGAACGCTATCCGTTGCGGAATCACTGCAAAGGTAAGGAGGAAAAATGAATATGCAAGAGAAAACCGATAATTTTTTCCAAATCTATGGGTTTTCTATACAAAAGGGGTAGGTTTGGAGGATAATCTCTTATTGAGAATCTCCGATAGTCAATCCTTCGCCTTTGGCTGCTTTGAGTAAATTCCCTTCGGAAACGGGAGTTGGCGTATGCGAAAACTCCGGGATGTTGAAAGAGAACAAAGAGCGGTCATAATAATCGGGCGACTCTTGCGGTAAAAGGAAGGGCTTGGCGCAACGGCCATCCGCATCCACATGTACCAGGAACGGACGGGTAAACAATCCGTCCAAACGCCGGCTGGCAAATACAAACCAACGGCTGTTCCGGCTCCACGAATGATAACTTTCCACATCGGGGCTGTTCACTCCCGGCAAGGAATCGATTTCTCCGGTCGTTAAATCCAGCATATATAAATCCGCGTCCTTATGCCAAATGGAGAAATTACCGTAGTCGGAAAGGGTATAAAGAAGTCGTTTGCCATCCGGGGACACGCGCGGAAATTTCGCGCTTCGTCCTTCGCTATGCGCATTATATAAGGTATCGGGCTTTTCACCCAATGTGCCGGTCTCCGGATCAAAAGCTATTCGCAACAGACTATATTTCACGTCACGGTACCGGTCCGGCATCTTGACGGAATCTGCCGAGCAATAGATAAGCGACTGCCCATCCGGAGTGAACGTGGGGAAGGTTTCGAAGTGTGCGGCCGAACTCAAGAGCGGGGAAGAATAGACACGCCTCTTTGCCACATCGTAAATCACGACATCCGATTTCTCATCATAGACTTCAATCCGGTTCGGTGAAGAATAAAGGAAATCCTGAAGTGTCACGTTGGTGTAAAAAGCGATATATTGTCCCGACGGATGCCAATAGGGGTAAACTAAAGAGGTGTTCTTCCCGTCAGGCATCCAATTTATCTTCTCGACCTGCTGATGGTCTATCAGGTAAGTTCCCCCATACCGGCTACGCTGGTGGAACAGCATTCTTTCGCCCTGGTGCGCACAAAAAGAGTGGCAATTCATGCAACTGTTGTTCGTAACCTTGTTGGTTAATATCGGCTTTTCAACAAAGTTTTCAACCGACCGTTGATAGATTCCCATCTCCTGCCACATCCGATAACCGGGGAATATCCGTCGGTAAGTCACATAACCATCCACCGAATCGGGCGATACATAAATAGGGAACTCCTTTAGCTTCCAATCACTTGCCTGGTCTTTAAAATAAACCGACACGTCAATACTCTCGCCACTTGCCTTTTGCAACAACTCTTTCCAGGCTTTCATCGGGATGTTGAAAACTCCGCCTTTTGCCTTCACGAGAATCTCCTCGTTCTTAGTTTTCAACCGAGTTATCCCCTGCATCTGTTCATCCGGAAGCCGGAAATTCAACGGAGCGATATTCACCGGAATGGTCACTTCCCGGTAATCCGGAAACAAATCCACTTCACCCGGCTTTGCCTCTTGGGGAATCTCCGTCCGGCAAGCCGTCAGCAACCAGACGCAACCTATTATATATGCTACTACACGATTCATTGTACGCTATTCTGTTGTTCTTTAAAGAGTTTGAAATAATAATAAAACCAATAGGTGTCGCCATATTCCCGGTAAACCGCCTGCATATTGACATCGTTGGCGGAACGGATGGCGAGCACTTGCTGGAATTTCCGGTAGCGTTCTTCAATCTCCGGAGCAATAACCGGCACATAAGAGGAATCAGCCGGAGTCTTGTCCAGCATCAGCCAGGCCTCCTGGAAATGACGGGGCAAATCCGTCACCCCGGAAGAACGGGCAAACGAACGGAACTTTTCCAATTTCTTATCCAGCAAATAATAACAGCCCCGGTATTCCCATCCGATACTCTTCGGAGGATGAACCGCCCATAATGAATCGGTCGTCATCAACGAATAGAGCTGATCTTTCCTTTCCTCCGGGATAAATTTCCCTTTCAATTCCGGATTCTCCTGCATCTTGTCCGGATTTTCCAAATAGATATAGTGCTGTTTCGCCCAATCCCGATAGAAAGGCGTCTCTTCCAAAAGCTTCAAATACTTATGCGCCACCACCTTTTCGCCCCGGATCAGATTGATTTGCACCAATCGTTGTATCATCCGCGCGCTTCCTCCGCGCTTGGATTGGGTTATCGCGTCCATCGCATAACTCTCCGCCATGCCCAAATCGCCGATGGCAAAGTGGATGTCACACAACATTTTGGTCATCAACGAGGACTGGTTCCAAGGCAATACCAGGCTTTTCGCCCCACGCTGGTCGAATGTAAATAGCGCATCCGCCAGTTTCCCTTCTTGCGCCAATGCCAGATTGAGGTAATTCAGGCTGATGTAATCCTGTATTTCGCGTCCTTTATAGCGGTTGATAATCGTATTCCATTGCCGCTCATGCGCCAGATAAGCCAATTCGTCCATCATTCGGTTCTGGATATCCCATTTGTCCGGCATACAGTATTTCCCGAAGCCGGCCGCACCCAAGAAACAAATCAGCGTTATCCCGATTTGCATCCAACGGCTTGGCTTGTTCAGTCGGGACAATAGGAAGGCAAGCAATAATGAACCGGCCAATAAGGCAACAAATAAAGCCCATACATAATATATATAGTAATGGGGTTGCAATTGGACCTCCAGAAACTCCTCCGGACGGAATCCTTCAGACAAAGGGACCGGTATGCCCAGTTGCCGACTGAACAGGGTGAACAACAGGGCCGGAAGCAAACACCATAACGCCTGTATTCGCCATTCGTTTCTCGGACAAAGCCATGCTGCAACAAGGACATAGAGCACCGCAAACCAAACCGAGAGCAATCCCGCCAATCCGAAGAGGACACACGTCGCGAGAACTCCATAAACCGCAATCTGCTTTTTCCCTCGTAACCGGAGCAAAGGCAATAAAGCCAGCATCATCAATGCCAAAGCCACCGTACCGTCCACCAGATAACTCCCGCGGATGCTCATCTTCAGCAAAATCAGCATCGGAAACAGGGCTATGGGCAAATGGTAATAGGTACTTCCCCTTCCTTGCAGGATCTTATACGTGGAAATACCGATGACCAGCAACAGAAAGGTATGTATCGAGATGGCAAGCATGGGCATACGGTAATATTGGATAATCCACTGGCCAACAATCGCGCAGAAGCCACCTGCCTGCCCGATTTGCTCACTTATATTCCACCATGCCGGGATAAAAAACTGCCCCTCTTCCTGGCGTTGGAACAAGAATACGCCGAATGCCAAGAAGAAATAAAAAACCAATAGGGCGACAAACGCCCAAAATGCAATTTCTTTCTTATTCATTTTCCCTGTTTTCTATAACTATTGCGGATGAAAGCTCACCCTAAAAATGAAGCAGCGCAAAGGTACGCATTTCTCTTCCGAAAACAAATTTTTCTAACTGGATTGATATTCGGAATTTAATACTATATTTGTCGGAGAAACTTATAAATACTCAAAAAATGGAAGCTACTATATTTAACCAGGCACAAATGCAATTGTTGGAGATGATGTCATTTGTTCGGACTCCAGAAGCTCTTGCCGATTTAAAGCAAGTTATTTCAGACTATTTTGCCCGTAAAGCGCAAGAAGAGATTGATAAGCTTTGGGAAAATGGTGAATTGAATGATGCAAAAATAGAAAGTTTTCGTCATTTACATGAGCGAACATCATACAAGTAAGTTTATAAGCATTCATTTTTAGACATAATTATAGCAATGCAGCATATTGTACTTGATACTAACGCTTTGATTATGGCAATTTCAGCCAAGAATGTTTATCATAAAGTTTGGAAAGCTTTTTTGGATGGAAATTATATTCTTTGCATCACAAATGAGATTGTAGAAGAATATTTAGAAGTATTGGCACGCAATATCAATGCGCAAGTGGCGGAAGCGATTGTCTATGCAATTCTCTCGCGTTGGAATGTGCAAAAGCTGGATCCTCACTTTCGCTTTCATCTTATTCAATCAGATGACGATGACAACAAATTTGTAGATTGCGCTATTGCGGCTAATGCTCGTTATATTGTGACCGAAGACCATCACTTTGATATATTAAAAGAAATAGACTTTCCGATAGTAGATGTAATAGGTATTGATGAATTTGCTCAATTGTTATGATTCAGCTCTGCATAATTGACAAAATGTCAAAATGTCAATTTACCCCTCCTATACGCTTCATTTTTTGGACCCGTATCCGGATTTTTCAGAGTGAGGGCACTCTCAGCGAGTTGAGAAGCCGATTTTTTAAGACAATCGGCTGAATAGTATGTAATTAAACGCGAAAATTCCCATCCGGAAAAAATCTCATTTTACAACAAATCAAGGCCGGATTTGTCCTTAAGGAGAGACTTTTCCAGCCAAAGAACAGATAATTTTGGTGAAGAATCCAAATAGAAACGCAACGATTCGTTAGCAAACAGGATAAAAACTCATCGGTCGGGGAACGCCGCGCG
>URGO01000030.1 GCA_900547435.1 uncultured Parabacteroides sp. | reverse complement strand
GAGTTTTTATCCTGTTTGCTAACGAATCGTTGCGTTTCTATTTGGATTCTTCATCATGAACACACATAAATTGCAAGATTGGTTGCCTACTACCAAAAAGGAGGTAGAGGCAAGAGGGTGGGATTACCTGGACGTAATCATCTTTAGCGGAGACGCTTACGTGGACCATCCCTCGTTTGGCGCGGCGGTGATAGGTCGCGTGCTGGAGGCCGAAGGGCTGCGTGTGGCCATCGTCCCGCAGCCGGACTGGCGCGGCGACTTCCGCGATTTCCGCAAACTGGGCAGGCCCCGCCTTTTCTTCGGCGTATCTCCCGGAGCCATGGATTCGATGATTAACCATTATACGGCCAACAAGCGATTGCGCAGCAACGATGCCTACACGCCGGACAGCCGTCCGGGTATGCGGCCGGACTATCCCAGCATTGTCTACACACGCATTCTGAAGGAGCTCTATCCGGATGTGCCGGTCGTGCTGGGGGGCATAGAGGCCTCGATGCGCCGGCTGACGCACTACGACTATTGGCAGGACCGCCTGCGTCCGGGCATACTGGCGGACAGCCCGGCCAATTTGCTGATATACGGGATGGGCGAGAAGCCCATACGCGAACTGGTGCACAGGCTGCTGGCCGGCGAGGACTTCCGCACGCTGCACGACATTCCGCAGACGGTATATCTGGCCGGCGAGGTCACGCCGGAGGAAAACGACCTGACGCTCTTCGCGCACGAGGATTGCCTGCATGACAAGATGAAGCAGGCCAAGAATTTCCGCCATATCGAAGAGGAATCGAACAGGCTGCACGCACACCGGATTCTGCAGCGATGCGGCAGGCAGACGATTGTGGTCAATCCGCCTTACCCTCCGATGACGGAGCAGGAGATAGACGCCTCGTTCGACCTGCCCTACACACGGCTGCCCCACCCTAAATATAAAGGAAAGGTCATTCCCGCCTACGAGATGATTAAGTTCTCGGTTAATATCCACCGCGGCTGCTTCGGGGGATGCTCCTTCTGCACCATCTCGGCCCATCAAGGCAAGTTTATCTGTTCGCGCAGCAAGGAGTCCATACTCAAGGAGGTGAAGAAGATTACGGAGATGCCCGACTTCAAAGGCTACCTGAGCGACCTGGGCGGTCCGTCGGCCAACATGTATGCCATGAAGGGCAAGAACCCGGACATCTGCGCCCGCTGCAAGAAGCCGTCGTGCATCTGGCCGGATATATGCAAGAACCTGAATGCCGACCATACACCCCTACTCGACTTATATAAAGAGGTAGACCGGATGCCGAGCATCAAGAAGTCCTTTATCGGGAGCGGCGTGCGCTACGACTTGCTGCTGCACCGGTATGAGGAGGAGAAGCTGAACCGGGCAGCCGGCCAATACACCGAGGAACTGATAGCCCGCCACGTGTCCGGAAGGCTCAAGGTGGCGCCGGAGCATACGCAGGACCGGGTGCTGCGCCTCATGCGCAAACCGTCATTCAAGCTGTTCGAGCAGTTCAAACGGCTGTTCGAGCGCATCAACCGGCAGCACGGACTGAACCAGCAGCTGATACCCTACTTCATATCCAGTCATCCGGGATGCCAGATAACGGATATGGCGGAGCTAGCCGTCATCACCAAGAACCTGCATTTCCAGCTGGAGCAGGTGCAGGACTTCACACCTACTCCCTTGACCCTTTCCACCGAGATGTATTACACCGGCATTCATCCCTACACGCTGGAAAAGGTAGAGACCGCCCACACCAAGGAGCAGAAGCTGGACCAGCGGCAATTCTTCTTCTGGTACAAGCCCGAATGCCGCAGGCAGATAACCCATGTCCTGCAACGATTGGGGCGGAAAGACCTGGCGGACAAACTGTTCCGGAAGAGGAACTGAGTATGCCGGCCGGTAAATTCACGGTCTGTATATGAATTTATAGGGGAAACAGCGTTGTTTTCTGAAAAAAATTATTAATTTTGCACAGTGCAGAGAAAAAAGAATCTGTTATTTTTATACATATATTAAATAGAATACGATGAAAAGAGATGACGTTATCTTCGACATTATCGAAAAAGAGCATCAGCGCCAGCTGAAAGGTATCGAGCTAATCGCTTCAGAAAACTTTGTGAGCGACCAGGTCATGCAGGCTATGGGAAGCTGCCTGACTAACAAGTACGCAGAAGGATATCCGGGCAAGCGCTATTACGGAGGGTGTGAGGTGGTAGACCAAAGCGAAACTATCGCTATCGAACGTATCAAGCAGCTCTTCCACGCGGAATGGGCGAACGTACAGCCGCACTCGGGCGCACAGGCCAATGCTGCCGTACTGCTGGCGGTATTGAATCCGGGCGATACGTTCCTGGGACTGAACCTGGCCCACGGAGGGCACCTGTCGCACGGTTCGGCCGTGAACAGCTCCGGCATCCTGTACCGGGCTACGGAATACAACGTAAAAGAGGAAACCGGGCGGGTGGATTATGACCAGATGGAAGAGGTAGCCCTGCGCGAGAAGCCGAAATTGATTATCGGCGGAGGCTCGGCCTACTCACGCGATTGGGATTACAAGCGTATGCGCGAGATAGCCGACAAGGTAGGCGCGCTGCTGATGATTGATATGGCCCATCCGGCAGGACTGATTGCAGCCGGACTGCTGAACAATCCGCTGGAATATGCACACATCGTGACCTCGACCACTCACAAGACACTGCGTGGTCCGCGCGGAGGTATCATCCTGATGGGAAAAGACTTTGAGAACCCGTGGGGCAAGACTACGCCGAAAGGACAAATCAAGATGATGTCTCAGTTGCTGGATTCGGCGGTATTCCCCGGCATACAGGGCGGTCCGCTGGAGCATGTCATCGCCGCCAAGGCAGTGGCCTTCCGCGAAGCATTGGAACCGGAATATAAGGACTATCAGATGCAGGTGAATAAGAACGCGGCGACTATGGCGCAGGCATTCATCGACAAGGGATATAAGATTATCTCCGGCGGAACAGACAACCACAGTATGCTGATAGACCTGCGCACCAAATATCCGGAACTGACCGGTAAGGTGGCCGAGAAAGCGCTGGTAGCCGCAGACATCACCGTAAACAAGAACATGGTTCCGTTTGACAGCCGTTCGGCGTTCCAGACTTCAGGCATCCGTGTGGGTACGCCGGCCATTACGACTCGTGGCGCGAAGGAGGAACTGATGGGAGAAATCGTCGAGATGATTGACACGGTATTGGCATCGCCGGAATGCGACAAGACCATCACTGCCGTACGCGAGAAGGTAAATAGCATCATGACGCAATACCCGATATTCGCCTGGTAAATTTTTAGTTGACCCGTTGACGAGGCGACAAGTAGGCAAGGCGTGTTCTTTCGTCTGCTTGTTACCTTGTCAACCCGTCAACCCATTATATGTCACCTAATCAACTTAATTGTCTACTTAGAAAACTCACATATTCACAAATGATGAAAATTGTATTAGCCACAATCTGCGCCGGAATGACTTTGTGCGTATTGACTTCCTGCGGAGGACCGCAAGGCGAAGTCAAGTCCTACAACTTAGGCATCAACGTCATTCCCGCCCCGCAAAGCCTGGTGCAACATGAGGGATATTTCCGCATCGGCAACGGGACATCCATAGGCGCGACAACGCCCGAAGCAAGAACCATCGCGGAGTTCTTCGCGGCGAAGATGAAAACAGCCACAGGATATGAAATAGCGGTAGCCGACAAGGGAGACATCTCGCTGGTCCTAAGCGATGCAGCCGATGTAGCCAACGAGGAAGGCTATGCCCTGGAGGTGTCTGACAAGCAAGTCCGTGTAACCGCCAAGACCGCGCAAGGGCTGTTCTACGGGATGCAGACCTTCATACAGCTGCTCCCTGCCGAGATAGAAAGTCCTTCGGTCGTACAGGGAATAGCCTGGCAAGCTCCGGCGGTCAGCATCAACGACGCTCCGCGCTTCGGCTACCGGGGCATCATGTTAGACCCGTGCCGCCACTTCATGCCGGTCGAGAATGTGAAGAAATTCATCGACGTGCTGTCTTTGTTCAAAATCAACCGCCTGCATTGGCACCTGACGGACGACCAGGGCTGGCGCATCGAAATCAAGAAGTACCCCAAGCTCCAGGAGATAGCCTCGACACGCATCGAGGGCGAAGGCACGGAGCATGGCGGCTACTACACGCAGGAAGAAATCAAGGACGTAGTGAAGTATGCCGCCGACCATTTCATCACGGTGGTGCCCGAACTGGAACTGCCGGGGCACGAGATGGCCGCCATCGCTGCATATCCGGAGCTTTCCTGCAAAGGCGAACCGGGTACGCCGCGCATCATCTGGGGTGTGGAGGACATCGTGATGTGTCCGGGCAAGGAGGATATGTTCGACTTCCTGGAGGATGTCATTGACGAGATGGTACCGCTCTTCCCCAGCGAATATTTCCATATCGGAGGCGACGAATGCCCGAAAATCAGTTGGAAGAACTGTCCGAGATGTCAGGCACGCATCCAGGCCGAAGGGCTGAAAGGCGACGACAAGCATACGGCGGAAGAGAAGCTGCAGAGCTACGTTGTCCAGCGCATGGAGAAATACCTGGCCACCAAGGGCAAGAAAATCATCGGCTGGGATGAAATCCTGGAAGGCGGATTGGCGCCTACGGCTACGGTGATGTCATGGCGAGGCGAAGAAGGCGGTATTGCCGCCGCTTTGATGAACCACAACGTCATCATGACGCCGGGAGGAAACGGCATGTATCTGGATGCCTACCAGGGCGACGCGAAGGTCGAACCGGTGACAATAGGCGGCTACACGCCGCTGGTAAAGACGTACAGCTATGACCCGGTGCCTGACACGCTGGCGACAATGGGCAAAGGCGATTACGTCTTAGGTGTGCAGGGCAATACATGGTCGGAATACATGTATACGGAAGATAAACGCGAATACATGATATTCCCGCGCATCATTGCCGTTGCGGAGATAGGCTGGACCAATCCGGACCGCAAGGACTACAAAGACTTCGAACGCCGCATCGAGAACGCCTACGTGCGCCTGGACGGACACGACATGAACTATCACATTCCGCTGCCGGAGCAACCCAACGGCTCGTGCGATTTCGTGGCGTTTACCGACAAAGCGACTTTGGAATTTACGACTTCGCGGCCGATGAAGATGGTCTATACTCTGGACGGAAGCGAGCCTACGGCAGCGTCAACGCCTTACACGGCGCCCATCGAGATAAGCGAAACGACGACACTCAAGATAGCCTCTGCCCTACCCTCCGGCAAGCTGAGTCCGGTACGTACCATCCAGGTAGAGAAACAGACCCTGGCTCCCGCCAAAGAGGTGGCGCAAACGAAGCCCGGCCTGAAGATGGAGGTATTCGACGGCATGTATCTGGATGTAAAAGAGCTGGAGGCAGCCAACGTGCAGCCGAAGGAGACGAAAGTCATCCAGTCAACATTTGAAATCCGTAGCCAGGTGAAGACATCCGAGTCGATGCGCGGCGTCAAGCAATATGCGGCCATCGCCAACGGCTATGTCAACATCCCCGAAGATGGCGTCTATTACATCTCGTCCGACCTGGAGGAGGTATGGATTGACGGCAAACTGCTGATAGACAACGGCGGCGAAGTAAAACGCTTCTCGCGCCATGACAAGTCGGTAGCCCTGGCCAAAGGTCTGCATGAAATCAAAGCGGTATTCTTGGGGCATATCATCGGCGGATGGCCGTCCAACTGGAACGATGGAAGCATCAGCTTACGCAAAGCAGATGCCGACAAGTTCTCGGCCATTACTCCCGAAATGCTGGTACACGAATAATCTCTTTTCCCACCTGTGGCATACACTCCCATACCGTGCTGCAGGTGGGAATAATTTATAGACTCCTCCCCCACCTGTAATAAGACAGCAACTGTCTAGTTACACCGCATTCACAGAGGCTTCAAATCCTTGTAACATCGCCTCCCTACTTTTGTCCCCCGAAATAAAAAGGGATAAAAGTAATGACACAACAAGCAAAGACTTCAGAAAAGACTTCGGATTTCCTGTTTATTCTATGGGCCGGCGGAGCGGCGTTGCTCTCATACGCTTTGGTATATGCCCTGCGGAAGCCCTTCACGGCGGCGACCTTCGACGGATTAGAGTTTATGGGAATGGACTACAAGACCGCGACAAGCATCATCCAGATAGCGGGCTATGTACTCTCCAAATTCTTAGGCATAAAACTCATCTCCGAGCTGAAACGCGAGCATCGGCTGCGCTTCATCATCGGGTCGGTAGTTATGGCCGAAGCCGCGCTGATTCTCTTCGCGGTATGTCCGCTCCCCTTTAATGTCATGGCACTATTCTTCAACGGCTTGGCCTTAGGCTGCATGTGGGGCGTCATCTTCAGCTTTATCGAAGGGCGAAAACTCAGCGGCATCTTGGCCAGCGTGATGGGCATAAGCATTGCCTTCAGCTCCGGATTGGCCAAATCGTTAGGACTGTATCTGATGAACGATTTGGGGGTAGATGCATTCTGGATGCCTGCCCTGATTGGAGGCGGAGCGCTGGTGTTGCTTATCCTCCTGGCCCTTTCCCTGAACCGTTTGCCCGACCCTACCGAAGAGGATATCCGGCATTGCACCAAACGCGTCCCTATGGATGCCCGCCAACGCAAGCATATATTCCTGAGCTATGCTCCGTTTCTGAGTATGCTACTCGTGGGCAATCTGTTCATCACGGTCATTCGGGATATCAAAGAAGATTTCCTGGTCAATCTGGTAGACACGACGCAATTCTCGGCGTGGGCCATCAGCGGAATCGACGGGGTTGTTACCCTGATTATCCTGACTCTTTTCATTATGCTCTCTTTCATCCGCAGCCATAAGACGGTATTGGCACTGCTTCTGGGGCTGGTCATCATCGGGAGTCTGGGACTGGTAGGCACGGCACACTATTACGAACAGTTGCAACTCTCTCCGCTTGTGTGGATGTTTACCCAGAGCTTAGGTGTGTATGTGGTATTCTTGACTTTTCAGACATTGTTCTTCGAGCGATTTGTGTCCTGCTTCCATATAGAAGGCAACGTAGGGTTCTTCATTGTAATTATTGACTTTATCGGCTATGTCGGGACCGTAGCTGTCCTTATCTTCAAGGAGCTGTTTATCACAGACCTGAACTGGATTGAATTCTATAACAGCATGGTAACGCTGTTAGGTGTCGCTTGCTGTCTGCTGTTTGGCGGTTGCCTGACTTGGTTAGGTCAGCAAAATAAACGAACTTTGCCTTCGGTTTCGCCCGAAAGGGAACCGGAATCCATACTATCGGTAAACAACATTTGATTACTATTTTAAAAATATATAATTGATAACTGAGATGAAACGAATTGAATGTGTGATTTTTGACTGGGCAGGGACAGTCGTTGACTATGGATGCTTCGCTCCTGTTGCGGCTTTTATCGAGAGTTTCAATGCCATTGATGTCCCTGTATCGGCAGCAGAGACAAGGGCTTACATGGGATTGACCAAGCTGGAGGAAATACGCGCGCTGTTCAATCTCGAACACGTCCGTTGCGAATTCCGAGAAAAGTTCGGCCGGGACTACAACGAAGAGGATGTGCAAGGACGTTACAAGGATTTCCAGCAGATTCTATACAACACCTTGGGGCAATATGCCAGTCCGCTGCCCGGCGTTGTCGAGACTGTCGGGCAGCTCCGCAAGCAAGGCATCAAGATTGGCTCAACTACGGGTTACACCCGGAAAATGATGGACATTGTCATTCCTGCCGCCGAAAAGCAAGGATATAAGGCAGACCATTGCGTTACATCAGACAATCTGCCCGGAGGCCGTCCCAATCCGTACATGATTTATCAGAATATGATAGACCTGGCCGTTCCGTCGGTCGACTATGTGGTGAAGTGCGGAGATACGATTGCGGACATCCGGGAAGGCGTCAATGCCAAGGTCAAGTCGGTCGGCATCATACTCGGAAGCAATGAAATGGGACTGACCCTGGAAGAGACTCAGGCATTGCCAGCCGAGGCATTGAGACAACGCATGGACGAAGTGCGCCGCCGTATGCTTGACGCAGGAGCCGACGCCGTATTAGACAGCATCACAGACCTGCCCCAATATATTGACAAATTGAATGAATCACTCAACAAATAATCGCTGAATCAAGCAAAAGAACAGAAAGTAATATGGAACGTAACTATTTATTATTGACACCGGGCCCCTTAAGCACATCCGAAACGGTACGCAAAGCGATGTTGCAGGACTGGTGCACGTGGGATAAAGATTATAATGAAGGAATTGTAACGCCACTCCGCCACGATCTGCTGGAAATCGCAGGATTGGACGAAGAAAAATACACCACCGTTCTGCTCCAGGGAAGCGGGACCTATTGTGTGGAAGCAACTATCGGCGCATCAGTCGGCCCGAACGACAAATTGCTGATTTTGGCCAATGGAGCCTACGGGAAACGCATGGCGCAAATCGCGGATTACTATCACATCAATTATATATTGGTCTCGCTGAGCGAAACCGAAATAGTAACAGGTGAAGTGGCCCGGAAAGCCTTGGAAGAGAATCCGGGCATCACCCACCTGTCTATGGTGCATAGCGAAACGACCACCGGTCTGCTGAACCGCATCGAAGAGGTTGCAGAAGTAATCAAGGGAAAAGGTATCACCTTCATTGTAGATGCCATGAGTAGTTTTGCCGGTGTTCCTATCGACATTGAGAGATTGGGCATAGACTTTTTGGTAAGTAGTGCCAACAAGTGCATACAAGGTGTTCCGGGATTCGGATTCATTATCGCCAAAAAAGAAAAGATGATTGCCACCCAAGGCAACGCGCGTTCTTTATCGTTGGACATCTACGCGCAATGGGAAACAATGGAAAAAGGCAAAGGGAAATGGCGCTTCACTTCCCCTACGCATGTAGTGCGCGCTTTTTACCAAGCCATGCAGGAATTGAAGGAAGAAGGCGGAATTGAAGCCCGCCACCGCCGCTACGTGGAGAACCACCGTACTCTGGTAGAAGGAATGCGCCGATTGGGATTCCGGACGTTACTCCCAGACGATAAGCAAGGATGTATCATCACATCATTCTATTACCCATCCGCAGAGTTTGATTTTACAGACTTCTACAATAAGCTGAAAGCAAAAGGATTTGTTATCTATCCGGGAAAAATCTCTGAGGCAGATACATTCCGCATCGGGAATATCGGAGACATTTATCCGAAAGATATCGAAGCATTACTCAAGGCTATCGAGGAAGTCAGAGGATAAATCATAGCTAACATACAAAGGCAATCGGTAATCAAACCCTGAATATTTGTCAAAATAGGATTACCGATTGTCTTTTTATTTTATCTTTGCAATCTACAGAGTTTCGATAGATTGCTTATGAAGATATTGGTTATAGAGGATGACCCCTCTCTGCGAGAAATCATCAAGTCTTCGTTAGAGAGAGAAAGATATGTAGTAGAGACGGCCGGGAATTACCGGACAGCTCTCTTCAAACTGGACGATTACACTTACGATTGTGTCCTGCTGGACATCATGTTGCCCGATGGGAATGGACTTAAAATTCTGGAAGAGCTGAAGCACAGAAAACGGAAAGAGAATATTATCATTATCTCTGCGAAAGACTCTTTGGAAGACAAAGTCAACGGATTAGACCTGGGGGCAGATGATTACCTTCCGAAGCCCTTTCATCTGGCAGAGCTGAACGCTCGCATCAAGAGCGTAATCCGCCGGAATAATCACGAGGGAAATCACGAGATTCATGTTGGAAACGTAAGCATAGCACCGGCCACCTTCGAAGTAAAAATCGAGGGTAAGCCCTTAGAGCTGAGCCGTAAGGAATACGATATTCTGCTCTACTTCGTCAATCGTCCCAACAGACTAATCAACAAACAGACTTTAGCGGAATCGGTATGGGGGGATCATATAGATCAGGTGGATAACTTTGATTTTATCTATGCCCAGATAAAGAATCTGCGAAAGAAACTGAAAGACGCGAACGCCGACATTGAAATAAAAGCCGTTTATGGCATCGGATATAAACTAAACGTAGAATAAAATGAAACTCTCCTACCGCATATTAAGCCGCCTGTCGGGTGCCCTGATTGTTATCCTTACCATCTGGGCCGCCCTGTTCTACTTTGCCCTGATGGACGAAGTGAATGATGAGGTGGACGATGCGCTGGAAGATTATTCGGAAACTATCATTATCCGCCATTTGGCGGGAGAAAAACTGCCGTCTCACGATAGCGGTTCCAACAATGAATATTTCTTGGAAGAAGTATCTCCGGAATATGCGCAAGCGCATCCACAGCTTTGGTATTCAGACCAAATGGTTTACATTGATGAAAAAGAGGAGACTGAACCGGCACGCATCCTTACTACCATATTCACGGATAAACAAGATCGGTACTATAAGTTGACCGTTGCCATACCCTCTATTGAGAAACATGACCTGATTTTGGCTATCTGGTATTGGATTATGTTCCTTTACGGGGCTTTATTGCTTACAATCCTGGGGATTAATATTTGGGTATTCCATCGAAGCATGAGACCTCTTTATGTTTTATTGGAGTGGCTGGACCAATATACCATAGGAAAGCCCAACCGCCCGTATGTAAATCCAACTAAAGTCACCGAATTCAAAAAGCTGAACGCCGCTCTCGAACGAAGCGTTACACATAATGAGCGTATCTATCAGCAACAGAAAGAATTCATAGGGAATGCTTCTCATGAGATGCAAACGCCTCTCGCAATCTGTCAAAATCGGATAGAAATGTTGATGGAAGATGAAAGCCTTTCGCAAAGCCAATTAGAGGAGCTGGCCAAGATTCACGGGACACTGGAACACATCTCCAAGTTGAACCGCTCTTTATTACTGATATCCAAGATAGAGAACGGACAATATCCCGAAAGTTCCATAATTCACTTCGGATCTCTGTTCAAAAAATTCCTTCCGGACTATAAAGATGTGTACGCCTATAAGAACATCACGGTAGAATATAAAGAATCTGAAGAACTTTTGATGCGGATGAATGATACCTTAGCGGCCATTCTCATCTCCAACTTGCTTAAGAATGCTTTTGTTCACAACATAAACGGAGGTTCTATCCATATCGGAGTGCATCAGAATGGTTTTGTCATCAGCAACTCAGCCTGTGGCGAAGCCTTGGATGGCGAACAAATCTTCAACAGGTTCTATCAGGGAAACAAACAGGAGCACTCGACAGGACTCGGATTAGCCATTGCAGCCACAATCTGCAAACTTTATTCCTGCGAACTACAGTATTACTATAAAGACAACACACATTTTTTTGAATTTTCTTCTCCGAAATCCTAATTTTTCAGATTCTTTTCAGAATCACTCCTCACCTTTGTGATAGAAATAATAATTAAACAAAAGGAGGACGAACAAATGAAGAAGATTATTTTA
This sequence comes from uncultured Parabacteroides sp., assembly GCA_900547435.1. Taxonomy (GTDB): domain Bacteria; phylum Bacteroidota; class Bacteroidia; order Bacteroidales; family Tannerellaceae; genus Parabacteroides. The sequence continues at coordinate 11,917 of URGO01000030.1, read as the reverse complement.
TCAGCAGCATTATGTATAGCAGTAGCTACGTCGGCTTGTGCAGATGACGACAAGCCTATCCAGTTTTCTCAACTTCCGCAAACCGCACAGCAGTTTGTAAAACAATATTTCGGAAATGAAAAGGTAGCTCTGGCTAAGATGGAATCCGATTTCTTCGGCAAAAACTACGACATTATCTTTGCCAATGGAGATAAAGTGGAATTTGATGGAGCAGGAAACTGGGAAGAGGTAAAATGCCGGTATAGCGAAGTCCCTTCGGCGTTGGTGCCGCAACAGATTCTGCAATATGTCCGGAATACTTATCCTGACACGAAAGTAGTCAAATTAGAAAAGAAACGCAATGGTCATGAGGTAAAACTATCCAATGGCTGGGAGCTTGAATTCAATAGGAATTTCGAACTGATTGATATGGATAATTAATGTACAACCGTAGTAAAAACAGAAAAGCAATGAATCTCAAAATAACAACACTCTCATTATTATTAGCCGGAAGCATCGGATTGATAGGTTGTGATGACAATGACAGCAAACATTCATCCGACATAATCCAACAGGCATTCGAGACAAAATATCCCGGAATCGCTGTACACGATTGGGAATATAAGAATGGCTATTCTGTAGCTGAATTTGTCTTCAATGGACATGAAGCAGAAGCCTGGTTTGACGCGCAAGGACAATGGTACATGACTGAGACAGATTACGGACGCGACCTTAATCAATTGCCTCAAAACATACAGGAAGCATTCCGGCAATGCAGCTATGCGACATGGAGCATTGATGACATTGACATGTTTGAATATCCCACCCAACAAACTGCTTATGTTTTTGATTTGGAACAAGGGGATAGAGATTACGTGTTGACAATCTATGCGGACGGGAGCATCGAAAACGGACAAACACAGCAACCTGTAACAGGTAACGTCCCTGATGGTACACTGAAAGCTTTCTCTGCAATGTATCCGAATGTTACAGATGTGGAATGGGAAAGCAAAACGGGAGGTTATTACGAAGCCACATTCTATCAGGATAAATCGAAAGTAGAAGCATGGTTTAAAGACGACGAATGGGTGATGACTGAAACGGGCGTAGCTTATGCGTCGCTTCCAGACGTGATTCGCTCAGCTTTTGAAAACAGCAACTTTGCCAACAGGCAAATTGATGATATCAATAAGGTAGAACGCAAAACGGCACCCACACTCTACGTATTCGATTTAAGTAATAGCGATACCGATTTAGAATATACGGAAGACGGGATTCTTTTTGAGAATCAGCATACCGGTTCGGAAGATACGCCATCCGGATCTGAAGATCCGAAGCCGGAGAATCCATATTTGCCTGATGAGAATCCACAAGGAGGGCAATCCGGAAGCACAATAGAAAGTGCCGTTCAGAATCTATATGAAGGCGCGCGCATCATCGAGATTGACCGCGAATACAATAAAATCGAGGTAGATATCGTACACAATCAGATTGGTAAGGAGATTACGTTCGACACGCAACTGAACTGGCTTTATACGCAATGGGATGTATGGAGCCGCAACCTGCCAGAGATAATACAAGGATATATCCAATCCAATCACACTAATGCATGGATAGATGATGCCGAGTATTACGAAACACCCAACGGAAATTATTATGAAGTAGACATTGAACGACATGGTGACCGTGACATAGACCTTTGGTTTGATGCGGACGGGAATCCGGTTTCCAACCCGTTTATCAAATAAAAAAACGACAACATAAAAAACATTAAACGCAGGCGCAAGCACTCAGCGATTTTCTATGAGTCTTAGCGTCTGCGCTTTTCTATTTTACCGGGAATGAAAAATTTAAACAGATTCTAAGCTAAATGGAAAAAAGGATTTTCTATCTTTGCCCTGCAAGTTGAAAATAAAGAATAAACGAATATCCGCAAAGCCTCTATTCGTTAGAGACAAATCCGATTTTCAATTGCCCATTGTAAATTATTAATTGATCAAAATTATGGCTAAACGAAAATTATCTAACAGTCAAATAGTTTGCTTTATTCTTTTATGGGGAATTTTGTGTTATATGCTTCTTACGTATAGTACAGAAATAACCGGACAGACGGTGTTTGCCATCATTGCATCTGCCATTATCGTCTTTGTCCCCATCTATAAAAACGTCCGGAGTCGAAATAGTAACAAAATGTAAGAACAAATGATTTAAAGAAGAAATTTGTCAGAGATTGAATATTTTTTCTTTCATTTATTTGCAAATAAAGAAAAACACTATATCTTTGCATCGAATTCTGAAAGATGAAGATAAAAGTGTAACATTTAAATAAATTATTGAAGACAAATGAAAGCTAATGAAGTTTTAGACATGCTGAAACGCCGTTTCCCTAACGAACCGGAATATCACCAGGCTGTTTCAGAAGTATTGGGTACTATCGAGGATGTATATAATGAACACCCTGAATTTGAAAAAGCAAACCTGATTGAACGTCTTTGCATTCCTGACAGAATCTTCTCGTTCCGTGTAACATGGGTGGATGATAAAGGACAAGTACAAACCAATATGGGATATCGCGTTCAACATAACAACGCTATTGGCCCGTACAAAGGCGGTGTTCGTTTCCACGCTTCAGTGAATTTGTCTATTTTGAAGTTCTTGGCTTTCGAACAGACATTCAAGAACTCATTGACTACCCTTCCGATGGGTGGCGCGAAAGGTGGTTCAGACTTTAGCCCGCGCGGTAAAAGCAATGCGGAAATCATGCGTTTCTGCCAGGCATTTATCACAGAGTTGTGGCGTCATATCGGTCCGGACACCGATGTTCCTGCAGGAGATATAGGTGTTGGCGGACGTGAAGTTGGCTATATGTACGGTATGTACAAGAAGTTAGCTCGTGAGAATACAGGTACCTTTACAGGTAAAGGCATCGAGTTTGGCGGTTCATTAATCCGTCCGGAGGCAACAGGTTACGGTAATGTATATTTCTTGCTTCAGATGCTGAAGACAAAAGGCATTGACATCAAAGGCAAAGTCGTAACAGTTTCAGGTGCAGGAAACGTAGCTCAATATACAGTTGAGAAATTGATTTCATTAGGTGCTAAGGTAGTTACGATGTCTGATTCAGACGGATATATTTATGACCCGGATGGTATCGATCGTGAGAAACTGGATTACATCATGGAACTCAAGAATCTTTATCGTGGACGTATCCGCGAATATGCTGAAAAATATGGTGTAAAATATGTGCCGGGAGCACGTCCTTGGGGTGAGAAGTGCGACATTGCGATGCCGTCAGCTACCCAGAATGAATTGAATGGCGATGACGCTCGTACGTTATTGGCTAATGGTTGCTTTGCTGTATCAGAAGGAGCAAATATGCCTTCTACTCCGGAAGCTATTGACGAATTCTTGAAAGCTAAGATCCTTTACGCTCCGGGTAAGGCTGCTAATGCCGGCGGTGTATCTGTTTCAGGTCTGGAAATGACACAGAATGCACAGAAGTTAAGCTGGAGCGCAGAAGAGGTTGACCAGAAACTGAAAGACATCATGGCAAACATCCATGAGCAGTGCTTGAAGTACGGTACACAAGAAGATGGTTATGTAAACTACGTAAAAGGTGCGAACGTAGCCGGATTCATGAAAGTGGCTAAAGCTATGATGGCACAGGGAATCCTGTAATAAATGAAGAAATAAGAATGAAGAATTAGGACACATATATCCTGATTCTTCATTCTTTTTTAGTCTTTCCATACATTATAGAATAAAAATCATGCCTACCTTCTTTCAAAAAGCATACTACCTTTTAAGGAAAAGCATACTACCTTTTTCAGCAAAGGTAGGCAGCAATTTTTAAAGAAGTCCTACCCTTTTTTCTACTTTTAAAATCCCCATTCTTTATTTTTAATTCTTCATTTTATTTCTTGTTTCCCCAAAATCTTGTTACCTTAGCGGAGAAATTGGAGGTATGCAGGGCTGGAAATACCGATGTGCCTCTTATTTAATAAAGTAATATGGTAACAACGATTCTGAAAGATTTATATTTGTCGTACGTGGAGAAAATTGCCGATAGCATTACCGAGTTGCCTTCTTCGGGATCCAACCGTCGCTATTTTCGCCTTTCGGGAGACCAGACACTTATCGGTGTCAGCGGAACATCACCGGAAGAGAATCAAGCTTTTTTGTATATGGCACGTCATTTCCGCGAGAAAGGATTACCGGTTCCGGAAGTTTATGCCCAATCAGACGATGCCCGTTTCTATTTGCAAGAAGATTTAGGCAATATGTTGCTGTTCGATGCGATAGAAAAAGGAAGAAAGAGCAGTGTCTTTGACGAAGAGGAGAAACGATTGTTGCATAAGACTATCCGTTTGTTACCTCGAGTACAATTCGTAGGGGCTGACGGTTTTGACTTCTCCCGGTGCTATCCACAAGCTGAGTTCAACCAGCGTTCCATTCTTTGGGATTTGAACTACTTCAAATATTGTTTTCTGAAAGCAACAGGAATGGACTTTCAAGAGAATTGTTTGGAAGATGATTTCCAGAAGATGGCATCGGTGCTCTTACGGAACGCTTCAGCCACGTTCATGTACCGCGATTTTCAATCAAGAAATGTCATGATAAAGGAGGGTGAACCTTGGCTTATCGATTTTCAAGGCGGACGAAAAGGCCCGGTTTATTATGATGTAGCCTCATTCTTGTGGCAGGCAAAAGCACGTTATCCGGAAGATTTGCGGAACGAATTGCTGGCGGACTATATGGATGCGTTAAGACAATATATGCCGGTTGATGAAACTTATTTCCTTTCCCAATTACGCCATTTTGTTTTATTTCGCACCTTGCAGGTATTGGGCGCATACGGATTCCGGGGATATTTCGAAAAAAAGCCTCATTTTATCCAAAGCGTACCCTTTGCCATGGATAATCTACGTGTTCTGTTAGCAAAAGACTATCCGGAATATCCTTACTTGTGCGACATCTTGCGCAAGTTGACAAACCTGAAACAATTCTCAGACGATATCCAAAAGCGGATGCTGGAAGTAAAAATAGTCAGCTTTGCTTATAAAAAAGGCATTCCGAATGATCCGACAGGGAATGGAGGAGGCTTTGTATTTGATTGCCGAGCCATTAATAACCCGGGTAAATATGAACGCTATAATCACTTTACCGGTTTGGATGAGCCTGTAATCCGCTTTTTAGAAGAAGATGGAGAGATTACCCGCTTTTTGGAACATGTCTATGAACTGGTAGACGCTTCCGTCAAGCGTTATTTAGACAGAGGGTTTACCAATCTGATGGTATGTTTCGGGTGTACAGGAGGACAACATCGCTCGGTCTATTCCGCACAACACTTAGCGGAACACATTCATCGGAAATTTGGTGTCAAGGTAAATCTTATCCACCGAGAACAAAACATAGAACAAATTATCGAACCTACTAAATAATTCTAAGCAATGAAAGCACTTATTTTTGCGGCTGGTTTAGGGAATCGACTGAGGCCGCTTACCGATACGACCCCCAAGGCTTTACTCCCTGTAGGTGGAAAGCCGATGCTGGAGCATGTCATCCTGAAACTTCGGGATGCAGGATTTGATGACATTACCATCAATATTCACCACTTGGGTCAGCAAATTATTGATTTTCTGGAAGCACATAACAATTTCGGCATCCAAATACATATCTCCGATGAACGGGAATATCTGTTGGATACCGGAGGGGGTATCAAATATGCAGCCTCCTTTTTAAATGGCAAAGAGCCTTTTTTGGTACATAATGTAGACATTTTCTCAAATGTTGACTTGCAGGAACTTTATCGGAAACATACGGAAAGCGGAGCGTTGGCTACTTTGCTTGTAAGTGACCGAAAAACTTCCCGTTATCTTTTGTTTGATAAGGAAAACAAACTATGCGGATGGAAAAATCGCGATACAGGAGAGGTGAAATCCTATTATCCCTATTTCAATCCGGAGCAATATACAGCCTATGCCTTTAGCGGCATCCATGTCATCTCCCCCGAAATTTTCCGTTGGATGGATGAGTGGACCGGTAAGTTCTCTATCATTCAATTCTATCTTTCGATATGTGCCCGCACCAACATACATGCTTACGCGCTTCCTGACCTGAAACTTCTCGATGTGGGGAAACCGGATACGTTGGAGAAAGCAGATCGATGGATAGCAGATGAATTAAAAATTAAAAGTTAAAAATTAAAAGTTAAAAACGAATATAACTGTCAATTATTAATTGCCATGAGCGGTTTACCTAATTTAAAAGATTTAGTGTTCAGAGATACGCCATTTGCGAATCTGATGAACAAACGCATATATAATGTATTATTAATCGCCACCAAATATGACGCTTTCATGCTGGAAGACGATGGACGTGTGGACGAACAGATATTTAATGAATATACATCTTTAAGTTTGAGTTATCCTCCTCGCTTTACGCAGGTCACAACCGAAGAGGAGGCATTTGCCGAACTGCAAAGCCGTAATTTCGAATTGATTATCTGTATGCCGAATATGGACAACCGGGATATATTTTCGGTGGCAAAAGAGATCAAGGTACGCTATCCGAACATTCCCATTGTAGTTCTGACCCCTTTTTCAAAAGAGGTTTCCAAACGTTTGGCGAACGAAGATTTGAGCGTAATAGATTATGTCTTCAGCTGGTTGGGAAACACCGATTTGCTTCTGGCCATCATCAAATTGATAGAAGACAAGATGAACGCTCCGCATGACGTAGCAAGCGTCGGTGTACAGATTATCATGCTGGTTGAAGATTCTATACGTTTTTATTCTTCTGCCCTTCCGCATCTTTATAAATATGTGCTGGAACAAAGCCAAGAATTTTCCAAAGAGGCCTTGAATGCGCACCAGCAAAAGCTTCGTATGCGCGGACGCCCTAAAATCAAATTGGCACGAACTTATGAGGAAGCAATCCGAATATTCGAACAATACCAGAACAACATCTTAGGGATTATCTCGGATATGAGTTTCATGCATGACGGCGTAAAAGATCCGTATGCCGGATATAAGTTCGGGCAATATGTGCGCAAGACAGGCAAGATTATACCTTTTGTCTTGGAATCGTCCGAATCTTCCAATAAAATTTATGCGGAAGAATTAGGTGCATCTTTCATCGACAAGAACTCGAAAAGTTATCCGCAGGACTTGCGTAAAAAGATAACCGAGCGTTTCGGGTTCGGGGATTTCGTGATCATCAATCCGCAAACCAAAGAGGAGATTATGCGGATTAAAGACTTGAAAGATTTGCAACGTAAAATATTCAGCATACCAGATGACTCATTGGTTTATCACCTGAGTCGGAATCATTTTTCCCGTTTCTTTTACTCGCGCGCCATGTTCCCACCCGCTGAGGTGCTGAAGAATGTGGATGTAAGCGACTATACAGATATGGATGAAGCCCGTAAACTGATATTTGACCTTATTGTCCAATATCGTCGGATGAAAAATGCTGGTGTAGTAGCTATCTATCAAAAAGACCGATTCGATGAATACAGCAATTTTGCACGAATCGGGGATGGCTCGTTGGGCGGAAAAGGACGCGGACTGGCCTTTATCGGTGCGATGATCAAACGCTACCCGAAATTGGAACAGGATAATTTCATAATCAACATTCCCAAAACAGTAGTTATTTGTACCGATATATTCGATGAGTTCATGGAAACCAACGAATTATATCCCGTGGCGTTAAGCGACATGGAGGACAGTCAGATTCTTAAATATTTCCTGCGTGCCAGCCTGCCCAAGCGCCTGATTGAAGATTTGATGGCATTTTTTGAGGTAGTACGTGGGCCAATAGCCATTCGCTCATCAAGCCTGTTGGAAGATTCGCATTATCAACCCTTTGCCGGTGTATATTCCACTTATATGATTCCTAAATTAGAGGATAAATATGAGATGCTCCGGACGTTGAGCGATGCAATCAAAGCGGTTTATGCCTCCGTATTTTATCGGGATAGCAAGGCGTACATGACTGCAACATCCAACCTGATTGACCAAGAAAAGATGGCGGTTGTTTTACAAGAAGTAGTCGGCACGCGTTATGGTGATCATTTCTATCCAACCCTATCCGGAGTGGCCCGTTCGCTGAATTTTTATCCTATCGGAAATGAAAAAGCTGAAGACGGTATAGCCAATATCGCGCTGGGATTGGGCAAGTATATTGTGGACGGCGGACTTACATTGCGCTTTTCTCCGCGTCATCCGCACAGTATCTTACAAATGAGCACAACCGATTTTGCCTTGCGTGAGACACAAACCCGCTTCTATGCATTGGACCTTGCCGATGTAAATATAAGCGACCACTTCTCGGTAAACGACGCTATCATTCTCAAGCGTCTGACCTTAAAGGATGAGGATGCGGATGGAGCATTAAAATACATTGTGTCAACCTATGACCCTTATGATATGATAATCCGTGATGGTTATTATCCGGGTGGGCGAAAGATACTTTCGTATGTGAATATCTTGCAGCATGATGTATTCCCGCTTGCTGATACGCTGGACCAGCTTTTACAAATCGGACAACGGGAAATGGGACGGCCTATTGAGATTGAGTTTGCCGTAAACATAGATAAGACCGACCCGCATAAAGCGACTTTTTATCTGCTTCAGATCCGCCCGATTGTAGATAATAAGGAGGTCATGGAAGAAGACTTAACCATAGTGCCTAAAGAGGACACCATCCTATCTTCCGCAAATGTTTTAGGAAATGGTATCGTCAATGATGTCCAAGACATTATTTATGTAAAGAGCCGGACATTCAATGCAGCCAATAATCAGCTTATCGCATACGATATAGAGAAGCTGAACCGTCAGTTCACCGGTACGGACCAAGGATATATCCTTGTCGGTCCCGGACGATGGGGAAGCAGTGATACCTGGTTAGGCATTCCGGTCAAATGGCCGCATATCTGCAATGCACGGGTAATCGTAGAGTGCGGTTTGGAGAATTACCGGATTGACCCGAGCCAAGGTACGCATTTCTTTCAAAATCTAACTTCGTTCGGCGTAGGGTACTTTACGATTAATCCATTCAAAGGAGATGGATGGTTTGACGAGGAATTCTTGGATTTGCTCCCGGCGGTCGAGGAAACCGAATATCTTCGCCATGTCCGTTTGGAAGCTCCGGCCATTATTAAAATGGATGGAAAACGGAGTTTGGGTGTCGTGTTAAAGCCCCAAATCTGACCAAACACAGAGCCACAGAGACGCAGAGCAATTAAAAGCTCTGTATCTCTGTACCTCTTGTGTTTAACTTTCTATGTTCAATTTCAGAATTAGCATGAATAAAAAAATCCTGGCATTAGCCATCCCCTCTATAATCTCCAACATCACCGTTCCCTTGCTCGGACTAGTTGATGTAACGATAGTTGGTCATTTAGGCTCACCTTTATACATCGGAGCCATAGCCGTAGGAGGCATGTTGTTCAATATGATTTACTGGCTTTTCGCATTTCTGCGTATGGGAACCAGCGGATTGACCTCGCAGGCTTATGGAAAACGAGACCTGCAAGATGTCGCGACTTTGTTTATCCGGGCGATGGCAGTCGGATTCGGTATAGCACTTTTGCTTATTCTTCTTCAAGGACCAATACTGCACATCGCTTTTTCGTTGATAAACACGACCGAGGATATACGCGCATTGGCAACACTCTATTTCCGGATCTGTATCTTTGGTGCTCCCGCCGTCTTAGGTCTGTATGGTTTTACGGGATGGTTTGTCGGAATGCAAAATTCACGTTTCCCGATGTATATTGCCATTATACAAAATTTAGTCAACATCATGGCGAGCCTATGTCTGGTCTTTATCTGGAATATGGGAGTTTCCGGAGTGGCATTCGGGACTCTGCTGGCTCAATATGCCGGTTTGTTTATGGCATTCATGTTATGGCACCGGTATTACAAACGCCTATGGAGGTATATTGATTGGCGAAAGATTGGACAAATCGATGCACTCCGGAGATTCTTTATCCTAAACCGGGATATTTTTCTCCGGACACTCTGTATCATTGCGGTAACAACCTTTTTTACCTCCAAAGGAGCAGAGAAAGGCGAAGTGATTTTGGCAGTCAACACGCTCCTGATGCAATTATTCACGCTCTTCTCCTACATCATGGACGGATTTGCCTACGCCGGAGAAGCATTAAGCGGTCGGTATATTGGCGCGAGAAACCATATCGAACTTACCCGGATGATTCGTCAATTGTTCATGTGGGGATTCGGACTTTCCCTATTGTTTACCTTGCTCTACGCCATAGGAGGAAATTCTTTCTTGAGTTTGCTTACCAATGAACGGGAAGTACTCCAAGCCGCGGAAGGATATTTCTATTGGACTCTATTGATTCCTCTAACCGGAGTCGCCGCATTCCTATGGGACGGAGTATATATCGGTGCGACAGCTTCCCGGCAGATGCTTTACTCTATAGCTATCGCCACAGCACTATTCTTTACCCTATATTATATATCAGAGCCATTCTTTGGGAATCATGCATTATGGCTGGCTTTTGTGATTTATCTTTTTTCACGCGGCATTGTCTTATCCCTATTTGCTCCGGCGTATATTATCCGTAAAGAGTTCTATTGAAGCCTTTTTCTCAAACGGTTTCTCTCTTGCAGGATTAAAAAAATACGATTACCTTTGTCTTCATCAATAGAAAAAATATGGAGAAGAAACGTATCGTATATACTCCGCAAGGTGGAGTCTGTTCAAAAATGATGATTATAGACATTGCGGACGGAAAGATTGAACAAGCACAGGTGATAGGCGGATGCGACGGGAATCTGAAAGGTATCTGCTCGTTGATAAATGGAATGCCTGTAGAAGAGGTCGTCCATTGCTTAGAGGGAATTGATTGCCACGGAAAAGGCACTTCGTGTCCGGACCAAATAGCACAAGCATTAAAGGGAGGCATATCTTAAAAAAATGGATAGAGTTGTAATAGCACCGTCTTATAACAAATGGGCGCCAATGATAGGTGATATCCCCAGATGGTTCTTTTGGGGAAATGGAGATTCCGTATATGAAGGGCGCAACACATTGCGCATTTTTTATTTGGATGAACATCCGGTTATGGTAAAACGCTTCAAACGTGCCAATTTTTTCCAACAAATTGCCTACTCTTTTTTCAGAACGACAAAAGCGGAGAGAGCATTTATCTATGCTAAAGAATTCCGCGAACGAGGCATTGACACCCCGCAAGAAATTGCTTTTATTGAAGAAAAAGAACGAGGATTATTTACGACCGGATATTTTATTTCGGAAGTTTGTCCTAATCCACCGACTTATCCAATATTGGTAGACAAAGCAGATTTTGACCATCAAATAGCCAAAGATGTCGCCAAAGAAATCGCCCGCCTGCATCAGGCAGGCATTTTACACGGAGACTTGAATCTCGGAAATTTTCTATATCGGAAAGAAGGCGATCATTATTTTTTCAGTGTGATAGATACCAATCGTTCAAAACTAATAAATAGAGTTCCGGATGAAGATGCTTGTTTGAAGAATCTAAGCACGGTTACCGAACGGCCTGATTTATTCAAATTCATTGCCCGTGAATACATCCGGGAAAGAGATTGGACAAATCGGGAAACAGAGCTATTGGAAAAAGCAATCCGCTATTGGAAAGCAAAATTGCGTTATTTAACTCAGCGAAGACGTTTAAAACGTCTCATCCATAAAATATTCTAATTCTACAAACACAAGAAGCTATGCATAACGTAAAAGTTATCATACCCATTTATAAAGCCGATCTTTCTAATGTCGAAAGGATATCGCTGACGCAAGTCTGTAAAGTTTTGCAAAATTACCCTCTGGTAGTTATCAAGCCCCAGTCTTTAGATTTGTCTGTGCTGGCTGACGAATTTCCCCTTTTATCGTTTGTATCATTTGATGATAACTATTTTCGAGGCATAAG
>URGO01000029.1 GCA_900547435.1 uncultured Parabacteroides sp. | reverse complement strand
GACTACCAACCCCAGCTCATCACTCCAACATCCCACAACGCCAACATCCATATCCTGCTGGATGCCTGCGAGGAATACATGATAGCGCGAAAAGTGGCGGAAGGCATCATACGGGAGGTAGTCTGTGCCATAAAGGATTGGCGAAGCATAGCCATACGGCTGGGCATTTCCAAAAGAGAGATGGATATGTTTACCGGTGTGCTGGATGGCCGGGTATTTGATTTTTAAGTTTAAAATACCTATCTTTGCCCGAAGATAGAAGAGGACAAGCAGATAAACAAAAAAAGATATGAGCGAAACAATCTCTTCGCCAATGCAGGAAAAAGGGCGATTATCCTTTTTCTATGACAAAAATTGGAAACCTTTCCAGCTTTTTGTCCGGAAGCGTTTCCCGCTCCCGCGAGGTTTTATGCGGAATATATACGATGAAAGTTTCCGCCAGCTGGCCATGTGGGTCAAAGAAAAGCCGGACGAAGCCAATATTCCTTTGAAAATCCGATGGTTCCGTCAAGCCATAGAGCTGATACGCCAATCGGATAAAGGGAAAAAAGAACTAGCCGACACAAAAGCATTCGAAGAAGAATGGCAACAACAGGAGCATTACATCGGCATTTACCATTTGGTGCGGGATTGGCTGGCCGAAAGGGAAGACAAGCAGGATATTCCGAAGGAAGAGATTCTTGCCTGTGTCCGTAAAGTGGCGGAGAAAGCCGGAATAACCTGGCCTGAGGCAGAGCACACCGAGTTGCTCAAAAGGCAAAAGCAGGTGGAGCGCTATCTGTCTGAAGAGATGAAGCAACGCGAGCGTTTTGATTTGGAACGGCTCATCGAGAAAGATGACGCATACCGATGGCAATACGAGGCTACGACCCTCTTGTCGGATACAGAGGACAATGTGGCGGACGACCGGGAAAAGGAGGAAATCCTCCGAAACTGGTCGGATTCAGACCTCCAGGCGTTTTTGAAAGAGAAAAGAAACAACAGGCGTTTCTTATGGCAAGCAGCCCTGCTCGCTCTGATTTTGTTTCTTTTAAATCTGTTGATGAAAGCATTTTAGTAGAATTTCAGTATATTTGCGCGCAAACAAGTGAGAAGAATGGAATATAATACACAAGAGAAAAGATTGGCTTTGCCGGAATATGGACGGAACATCCAGCGAATGGTGGATTATTGCGTTACCATAAAAGACAGAAACGAACGGAAACGTTGTGCGAACACGATTATCAATGTGATGGGAAATATGTTCCCGCACTTGCGTGACGTAAACGATTTCAAGCATATCTTATGGGACCATCTGGCCATCATGTCCGACTTTAAGTTAGATATCGACTATCCGTATGAGATTGTGAAGAAAGAGAATCTCTATACGCGTCCGCCACGCATTCCTTATAAAAACTCGCGGATTCGTTATCGCCATTACGGAAAGACTTTGGAGCTGATGATCAAGAAAGCGACCGAATACCCGGAAGGTCCGGAAAAGGACCAGCTGGTAAGGTTACTGGCCACCCAAATGAAGAAGTCGTTCCTGACCTGGAACAAGGAGTCGGTAGACGACCGCAAGATATTCAAAGACCTGGACGAATTGTCGTACGGCAAAATTGTATTGGACGAAAACATACACAAACTGACGGAAAGCCGGGAAATTCTGGCCCGAAACAACAATAAGAAAAATAATTACACAAGAAAAAACAACAGATGAGTTCGTTTGTCATAGAAGGTGGACATAAGTTGTCCGGCGAGATTATCCCGCAAGGCGCGAAAAATGAAGCGCTGGAGGTAATCTGTGCCGTATTGCTTACCCCTGAAAAGGTAACCATCCATAATGTTCCGGACATATTGGACGTGAACAACCTGATACAACTTTTGCGGGATATGCGTGTGAAAGTAGAACGTCCGGAAGTCGGTACTTATACCTTCCAGGCGGACGATGTGGATTTGGATTACCTGCAAACGGAAGAATTCCTGCGGAGAAGCGCCTCGTTACGCGGGTCGGTGATGATTATAGGCCCGTTGGTGGCACGATTCGGCAAGGCTCTGCTGCCCAAGCCCGGAGGAGACAAGATAGGACGCCGCCGGCTGGACACACATTTCCTGGGAATCCAGAAATTAGGTGCGGACTTCTCGTACGACGCAACACGCCAGGTCTATCTTGTCGAGGGAAAACACCTGAAGGGAACCTATATGTTGCTGGACGAGGCCTCGGTTACCGGTACGGCAAACATCCTGATGGCCGCGGTATTGGCCGAAGGAAAAACAACGATTTACAACGCGGCTTGCGAACCCTATCTGCAACAACTCTCGTCCATGCTCATCCGCATGGGCGCCAACATTTCGGGCGTAGGCTCCAACCTGCTGACCATTGAAGGCGTAAAAGCCTTGCACGGGACGGAACATACCATCCTTCCGGACATGATCGAGGTGGGTAGCTTCATAGGCATGGCGGCTATGACGGGGTCTGATATCCGTATCAAGAACACCCGATTCGATATGCTGGGAATAATTCCCAACTCATTCCGGCGCTTGGGGATTACGGTAGAGCAAGAGGGCGATGATATTCACATCCCGCCCCACGATTCTTACGAGATAGAGACTTTTATAGACGGTTCGATCATGACCATAGCCGACGCGCCCTGGCCCGGATTGACACCGGACTTGCTGAGCGTGTTTCTGGTTGTAGCGACACAGGCCGTAGGAAGCGTCTTAATCCACCAGAAAATGTTCGAACGCCGCCTGTTCTTTGTGGATAAACTAATCGACATGGGAGCACAGATTATTTTGTGTGATCCGCACCGCGCTACGGTAATCGGATTAGGCAATCGCTTCAAACTGCGTGCCTCCAACATGGTCTCGCCGGACATCCGTGCCGGAATAGCTCTGCTGATAGCCGCCATGAGTGCCGAAGGTACCAGTACAATCCACAATATCGACCAGATAGACCGAGGCTATCAGAATGTAGACAAACGTCTGAACCAGATTGGTGCACGTATCACACGTTTATAAAAAGAATTGCGTATGATTAATCCGGAAGATGTTTTCAAAATCGGCCAGTTTGCCAAACCGCATGGCATTAAAGGGGAAATCACCTTGTTGATAGACTATGACGTATCCGACACGTGGGACGAATCGGAGGAGGAGCCTTTTATCATCTGCAATATGGATGGCATTTTAGTCCCTTTCTTTATCGAAGATTACCGGTATAAGGGAAATACCTCCCTGCTTATCAAGCTGGAAG
The DNA here is from genome assembly GCA_900547435.1 of uncultured Parabacteroides sp. Lineage (GTDB taxonomy): Bacteria > Bacteroidota > Bacteroidia > Bacteroidales > Tannerellaceae > Parabacteroides. Next base: position 20,217 of record URGO01000029.1, on the reverse strand, counting down.
ATGTAAATACGGAAGCGGATGCCCGCGAGTTCAGCAACCGGGCGGTTTATTACCCGTTGGACAAAGTAAATCCGGAGGAACTGGCAGGAGAGATTACATGGGATAACTTTATCGGCTTTACGGTTATCGACGAGAATAAAGGAGAAATCGGGGAAATCACCCATGTGGACGATACGACGCTGAATGTCTTATTGCAGATAGACCATAACGGCCAGGATATTCTGCTCCCGGCCGCAGAAGAGTTGATAAAAGAGGTGGACTACGAAAAGAGAATGCTTTTCGTCTCTATGCCTGAAGGATTACTTGATTTATAAGCGTATGAAGTGGAAAAAAGGTAAGGCAAAAGAAAACAAACTCTCTTTCTGGAAGCGTATACGTTTCAAATACAAGCTTTCGTTCATCAACGAAAGTACGCTGGAAGAGGTATGGGCATTCCGATTGTCCCAGTTATCGGTATTCATAACCTTTGCCCTGTTTGCCTTTTCCTTGGTGGCGTTTACCGCTTTCATCATTATCATGACACCCATACGCAATTACCTGCCGGGATATCTGGACGTGGAAGTGCGCAAAAGCATCATGGACAATGCGCTCCGCGCTGATTCTTTGGAACGTATGATTCAAATTCAAGACCTATACCTGCGGAATGTCACGGGAATCATTTCCGGAGATATCCAGCTGGATTCCATCCGGCAAATCGAATCGTTGGCTCGATCGGACGCTGATTATAATATTCCGCGTAGCGAGGAGGAACTGGAATATATCAAATCGTTCGAGCAGGAAGAGAAATATAATCTGACCGTACTGAACACCAATCCCGCACCTGTAGAGGGTATCTTCTTCTACAAACCGGTAAACGGGATTATCTCTTCGCATTACCAATCAGACATCCATCATTTCGGTGTGGATATAGCCGCAAATCCCAAGGAAAGTGTCCTGGCTACATTGGCCGGAACCGTTATTTACGCGGGATATGACCCGAATCATGGAAATGTCATCCAGATACAACACAAAAACGGATTTGTGTCGGTCTACAAACATAACGAACTTTTGCTCAAAGAACCCGGCGAACAGGTAATAGCCGGAGAAGCTATCGCTCTGGTGGGCAATACCGGTTCGTTATCAACCGGCCCGCATCTCCATTTCGAGTTATGGTATAATGGCAAACCGGTCAATCCGGAAGATTTCATTGTTTTTTAAACACGAAGCATGAAAAGACAATTAGCTATATTAGGTTCTACGGGGGCAATAGGCACACAAGCCTTGGAGGTGGTCAGCGAACATCCTGACCGTTTCGAAGTATATGCCTTAACGGCCAACAATCAAGTAGATTTATTGATAAATCAGGCACGAAAGTTCATGCCTGACGTGGTGGTTATAGCCAACGAGCAGAAATATCCGGAACTGAAAGAGGCTTTGGAGGACTTGCCTATCAAGGTTTGGGCTGGTTCTGATGCCATCGCACAGGTGGTTCAGGCGGCTCCTATCGACATGGTCCTGACTGCAATGGTCGGTTACGCCGGATTAAAACCAACCATCGCAGCCATAAAGGCGGGAAAAGCCATCGCACTGGCCAATAAGGAAACGTTAGTGGTTGCCGGCGAGCTGATTACGGCTCTTGCCCAAGAGCATCACGTACCGATTCTGCCCGTCGACTCGGAACATTCCGCCATTTTCCAATGTCTGAACGGAGCGTATGATAATCCGATAGAGAAAATACTCCTGACGGCCTCAGGAGGACCTTTCCGGGAGAAAATCCTGGAAGAATTAGCTTGTGTCACCAAGGAACAGGCCTTGAAGCACCCCAATTGGCACATGGGCGCCAAGATTACCATCGACTCGGCCTCGATGATGAACAAAGGATTCGAGATGATTGAGGCGAAATGGTTGTTCGGCGTATCCCCCGAACAGATTCAAATCGTGGTGCATCCGCAATCGGTCATCCACTCGATGGTACAATTTGAAGACGGAGCGGTAATCGCCCAATTGGGAATACCCGACATGAAACTGCCCATTGCCTATGCTTTTTCTTATCCGGAGCGGATGAAGAGCCGAGATCCCCGTCTGGATTTCAGGCAATATGCCACATTGACGTTTGAAGAACCGGACATGCGCCGATTCCGGAACCTCGCCTACGCTTTCGATGCGGTGCGGAAAGGAGGGAACATGCCTTGTATCCTGAACGCGGCCAACGAAATTGTCGTGTCGGCCTTCTTACAAGACAAGATAGGCTTTCTGCAAATGAGCGATATCATCGAAAAAACGATGGAGATAGCCACGTTTATCCCGAATCCGACCTACGAGGATTATGTAAACACGGACGCGGAGGCACGCAGGTTGGCTCTCCGGCAAGTTCCATAGGATGAAACTTTCAAATGAATCCCTTCATTGAAAAACAAAATAAAGAAAGTAAAGAAAAAAGAGTAAAAGATGGAAACTTTTTTGATTAAAGCGTTGCAACTCATAGTAAGCCTTTCTATTTTGGTGATTGTGCATGAGTTTGGACATTTTATCTTTGCCCGCATCTTCAAGGTGCGCGTAGAGAAATTCTACCTGTTCTTCGACCCCTGGTTTGCCCTTTTCCGGTATAAGCCGAAGAATAGCGAAACGGAATACGGAGTGGGTTGGCTTCCGTTAGGAGGCTATTGCAAAATATCCGGAATGATTGATGAAAGTATGGACAAGGAAGCCATGGCACAACCTCCGAAACCGTATGAATTCCGGTCAAAGCCGGCCGGACAACGCCTGCTTATCATGATAGGCGGAGTTGTATTCAATTTCCTGTTGGCTTTGTTTATCTATTCGATGATTCTATTCCATTGGGGAGACACCTATCTTCCGCTGAAGAACATGAAAATGGGAATGGATTATAGCGAAACATTTCATAACATCGGATTTCAAGACGGAGATATTCTTCTGAGAGCTGACACCACCACATTAGATCGATTTGGCGAAGATTGCCTGCGTAGTGTCATTGAGGCGAACAACGTAACGGTACTTCGTGAGGGGAAAGAGGTCGTTATTCCTATTCCCGAAGACATGATGCAACGCCTGCTTCGGGACAAGAAAGGATTTGCCGCCCTGCGATTCCCGATGATTGTCAAGAGCCTTCCGGATTCGCTCTCATCGGCCGCACTCGCCGGAGTTCTCCCCGGAGACAGTATCTTGTCTATCAACAACGAAATGACCCCTACCTTCACCGACGCGGTGATTGCGCTCAACAAGCACCGGAGCCAAGAGATTCAGTTAGGCATTTCGCGCGCCGGCGTGCACGATACGCTGACCATGCAAGTCGATTCGTTAGGGAAAATCGGTGTGATGGTCGTTTCGCCAACCGAGATGTATGATCTGGTTACGCTCAAATACAACTTCTTCCAGTCATTCCCCGCCGGAATAGAGAAAGGGGTAAGCACTTTGACCGGCTATATGAACGATATGAAATATGTATTCACCAAAGAAGGAGCCAGTAGTTTGGGAGGATTCGGAGCCATCGGAAGCCTGTTTCCCGCCACTTGGGATTGGGAAGTTTTCTGGGAACGTACAGCCTGGCTATCGGTCATCCTTGCCTTTATGAATATTATTCCTATTCCGGCGTTGGACGGAGGGCATGTGATGTTCCTTTTGTATGAAGTGATAACTCGGCGCAAACCCAGCGACAAGTTCCTTGAATATGCGCAAATGGCCGGTATGGCATTCCTTTTCGCCTTGCTCCTGTATGCAAACGGGAATGACATTATCCGCTATTTCTTTCAATAATTCGCATATCTCATAGATTTTGTCTAATTTTGTACCCGATTAATAGAATAATAAAGGTATGTCAATCTTCCGCTTTAATGCAGTAGAGAAAGCTTCCAACCGGAAAGCGGTGGAAGCCCGTACTCCGGGCCGGAAAGTCTCGGAATATTTTGGTGAGAATGTGTTCAACCGGAAAGCGATGCAGAACTATCTTTCGAAAGAGACGTTCAAAGCGCTGACACAATCTATTGATAGCGGTACGCCTATCGACCGCGAAGTGGCCAACCACGTTGCAGCCGGCATGAAAATGTGGGCATTGGAAAAAGGCGTCACCCATTATACGCACTGGTTTCAACCTCTGACCGACGGAACCGCCGAAAAACATGACGCATTTGTAGAACATGACGGGTATGGCGGCATGATAGAGGAATTCAGCGGTAAACTGTTGGTACAACAGGAACCGGATGCCTCAAGCTTCCCGAACGGAGGTTTGCGCAACACGTTCGAAGCCCGTGGCTATTCAGCGTGGGATCCGTCGTCTCCGGCTTTTATTGTAGATGATACGTTATGTATCCCTACGGTATTCATCGCATATACCGGTGAAGCGTTAGATTATAAGACTCCGCTGATTCGCTCTATCGAAGCATTGAATAAAGCGGCTACAGATGTATGTCGTTACTTCAACGATGACGTCAATAAAGTCATTGCTTATTTGGGCTGGGAACAGGAATATTTCTTGATTGATGAAGATTTGTATTCCGCTCGCCCGGATTTGTCGCTTACAGAACGTACCTTGTTAGGGCACGAAAGCGCCAAGAACCAGCAATTAGACGACCATTACTTCGGCGCAATTCCATCTCGCGTACAGGAATTCATGAAGGATTTGGAGGTAGAATGCTACAAATTGGGCATTCCGGTGAAGACCCGTCATAACGAAGTCGCACCTAACCAGTTTGAGTTCGCACCGATTTACGAAGAATGTAATTTAGCCAACGACCATAACCAATTGCTCATGTCAGTCATGAAACGGGTAGCCCGTCGCCATAACTTCCGTGTCCTATTACACGAAAAGCCTTTCAACGGTGTAAACGGCTCCGGTAAACATTGTAATTGGTCCATGGGAACGAATACCGGAATTAATCTATTTTCTCCGGGAAAGAATCGTGAGGATAACCTGCGCTTCATCACGTTCATCGTCAATTCAATCATGGCGGTTTACAAATATAATGCTTTACTGAAGGCTACCATTGCATCGGCAACCAACGCGCATCGCCTGGGAGCCAATGAGGCCCCGCCAGCTATTATATCTACCTTCTTAGGCTCCCAAATTTCCGATATTCTGGACAAGTTCGAAAACAGTTCGATTGAAGATGCCATCGAGGTAGACGATAAAAAGCGATTGCACTTAGGCTTCGGACAGATTCCGGAATTACTTTTGGATAATACCGACCGCAACCGAACATCGCCTTTCGCCTTTACCGGAAACCGATTTGAATTCCGCGCGTTAGGTTCATCGGCCAATTGCGGTTCTGCCATGCTGGCCTTGAACTCTGCCGTAGCTTACCAGTTACGCCAATTCAAACAAGATGTAGAAGCTTTGCGCGGACAAGGGAAAAGCAAAGAAGCTGCTATCTTCGAAGTGTTGAAACAATATATTCAAGAGTCAAAGCCGATCCGATTCGACGGGAACGGATATAGTGATGAATGGAAAGCGGAAGCTAAACGTCGCGGACTGGATTGTGAGAACAGCGTTCCTTTGCAATATGATGCCTACCTGAAGCCCGAAGTCGTAAAGATGTTTGCGGAGACAGGCGTACTAAGCCTAAAAGAACTGGAAGCACGCAACGAGGTAAAATGGGAAATATACATTAAGAAAGTTCAGATTGAAGCACGCGTTCTGGGAGACTTATCGCTGAATCACATTATCCCTGTAGTAATCCGTTACCAAACGGTATTATTAGAAAATCTGACTCGTTTGAAAGAAACATTCGGGATGGAAGAATATGAAGGATTATCAGCAGAACCACGTCGTCTGATCCGCAAAATAGCCGGGCACATTGCCGCGGTTACTACCAAAGTGGATGAAATGGTTGAAGCTCGCAAGAAAGCAAACCGAATCACAGACATGCGTGAAAAAGCTATTGCTTATCATGATACAGTCGCTCCTTATTTAGATGAAATCCGCAGCCATATTGATGATTTAGAATTGATGGTCGATAATCAAATGTGGCCGCTCCCGAAGTATCGCGAATTATTATTTATCCGATAATATTAAAATGCAGAATTAAGGATGAAAAGCACACGCTTTTCTTAATCTTAATTCTGCATTCTTCACGTTTATAGTTCCAGTTTCAGTTTCTCCTTACCATCTGCACCGACAGCCCGGAATGTCAATTGCTCTCCTTTCTTTTGAAGAATCAGCATATACGCAATCTCCGGTTTAGGACCTCCTCCTAATATCACAGGGAAATTATTTCCGACCTCACCTTTAGGATAATATGTAAAACGATGCCAATGCGCATTGAAACAAATATCGAAAGGCGCATCTCTTAGCAACGGATTCCATAAATCATAACAAGGAGTATAATAGCCTTTCTCCAATGCTCCATAAATAGGAATATGATGAACCAACACATGTCGGCGGGCTTCTTTAAACTCACGGCTTGCCAATTCATCCGCAAGAAAAGAGGCTTGGTCAAGGCGGAAACGGGAAAAATCATTCAAATTGTAATATACCCACGTACTGTCCGGCTTATCCTCACCACAATCTAAAGTAACGAAACGTGTGTCTCCCCAACTGAAAGCACCATAGGTAGTCTGGTCTATATAATCAAACAATTGCCGCATTTCAATAGAATAAGCTCCACGAATCTCATGATTTCCCCGCAAGAAAAAGAATGGCTTATTTGAAGCATCGGCCAATTCATTCAAATGGCTCAACACTTCAATCGCACGCTCTTCTCTATTCACATCATCAATACAATCCCCATTGAAAATAACGAAATCATAACCTATTTGCTGTTCCTTAATAATATTCGCGAAACTATCCATCGTGCTAAAGTTGCTGTGCAAATCATTAAACAGCAATACTGTAAAGTCGGTTTCATCTTTTTCCGGAAGTGTAAAGGTATATACATCTGATACCGCCGTGTTACCAAATTCTTTTTTATAGGGTTCGTAGAGAGTTATTTCCTGTGAACAAACCCGATAACTATACGTTTCTCCCGGGATCAAACCACTTAAACGAAAATGATGCCGCGTATTGTTGCAAATCATTTGTCCATCTGCATAAAGCATCTTTTTCTGGTCTAATTTCCCATTTTTCCCATATTCAACCCAACTGACAACCGGCACATTCGTTTCCCAGCAGATTGTTATTTCATCGCCTATCGGGCGTTGTAAATAGGGTTTTGTCCGAAAAATCTCCGAGGTCGGAACTGCATCTCGGACAGGAATCTGATTACTCGCTTTCGGTTGAGCGAAAGCCTGAACAGGAACAAGCAATAATAAACTTGCCCACACTATCAAATGCATCTTTTTCATACTTTTTGCTTTTTTGTTATGCAAAAATAAGGGTTATAACTCAGATAATTTATAAATTTCGATGACGTTTATAAGTCATTTCCGTTAACGAATAGAAACTTATTTCAAATAAATGTGTATCTTCGCAGAAACATTCAAAGCCAAATATATGAAAGACAATTTAATCCGTTTCGATTGGGCTATGAAGCGCCTGCTTCGGGATAAAAGCAATTACGTGGTGCTGGAAGGATTCTTGTCCACTTTACTGGGTGAGGATCTACACATTTGCCGTTTTTTAGAAAGCGAATCGAACCAAACCGATGAAGAGGACAAATTTAATCGGGTAGACATGCTTGTTGAAGACACAAAAGGCGAGTTACTTATCGTGGAAGTCCAAAACAACAGAGAATTGGACTATTTCCATCGAATGCTTTATGGCGTATCTAAAACTATTTCCGAATATATTAATTTAGGAAATGATTACGATAAGGTACGTAAAGTCTACTCAATTAATATTGTATATTTCGACTTGGGGCAAGGAAAAGATTACATTTATCATGGGAAGACTATATTCCGAGGACTGCATGATCCCAATGATGTATTGAAGCTATCTGTTCGTCAACGCGAACTATTTATAGGTAAAGATGCTGGAGACATTTTTCCGGAATATTATGTTTTACGTGTAAATGATTTCGACAAAGTCGCAAAAACTCCATTGGATGAATGGATTAAATTTTTAAAGACAGGAGAAATAGACAGTTCCGCTACAGCAAAAGGATTACCGGAAGCCCGAGAACGGCTACGTATAGATTCTCTTTCTGAAGCAGAAAAACGAGCTTACGTAAATCATATGGAAGCTTTACGTTATCAACGGAGTGTAATTAAAACAGGAATAATTGAAGGAAGAGCCGAGGGAAGAGCTGAAGGAAGAGCTCAAGGATTAGCCGAAGGATTGGCGAAAGGCAAAGAAGAGGGCAAATCTGAGAATGCTAAAGAAGTGGCCAAACGAATGAAACAGGATGGTTTGCCTATAGAAATCATTGCACGATACACAGGAGTAGATTTGAAAGAGATAGAATTGTTATAATTAAAGAAACGCGCACAAATAAAATCTCCAAATAGTTTCTACCCTGCCATATTTTTCGTAAGTTTGTCCGTTCTTTAACGAGTAAAACCAATAAATAATTAAAAACGTATCATATTATGGCAACAACTCCATTCAAGTATCAACCGATGTTTGAGCACGGTAAAGATACAACTGAGTATTATTTGCTTACAAAAGACTATGTGTCTGTATCAGAATTCGAAGGAAAACCAATTCTGAAAGTTGCGAAAGAGGGACTTACCGCTATGGCAAATGCCGCATTCCGCGATGTTTCTTTTATGCTTCGTCGCTCGCACAACGAACAAGTTGCAAAAATATTAAGCGACCCTGAAGCCAGCGATAATGACAAATATGTGGCATTAACGTTCTTACGTAACGCTGAGGTTGCGGCAAAAGGTGTCCTTCCTTTCTGTCAGGATACCGGAACTGCCATCATACATGGAGAAAAAGGTCAACAGGTCTGGACTGGTTATTGCGATGAAGAGGCTTTGTCACTGGGCGTCTATAAAACCTATACGGAAGAAAATCTGCGTTATTCCCAAAATGCACCTTTGAGTATGTATGAAGAAGTAAATACAAAATGCAATCTGCCGGCACAAATTGATATCGAAGCGACAGAAGGCATGGAGTATAACTTTTTATGCGTGACAAAAGGTGGAGGCTCTGCCAATAAGACTTATTTATACCAAGAAACGAAAGCTATTCTAAATCCGGAAACTTTGGTACCCTTCTTGGTTGAAAAGATGAAGACTTTGGGTACGGCGGCATGCCCTCCTTATCATATTGCATTTGTCATAGGTGGTACTTCTGCTGAAAAAAACCTTTTAACGGTCAAGCTGGCTTCAACTCATTATTATGATAATTTGCCAACGACAGGCAATGAGGGCGGACGAGCTTTCCGCGATTTGGAATTGGAGAAGAAAGTTTTGGAAGAAGCTCACAAAATTGGGTTGGGAGCCCAATTCGGCGGCAAATATTATGCACATGATGTCCGCATTATTCGTTTGCCTCGTCATGGAGCGTCTTGTCCCGTTGGTTTAGGCGTATCTTGTTCTGCCGACCGTAATATTAAATGTAAGATTAATAAAGAAGGTATTTGGATTGAAAAATTGGATTCAAATCCAGGCGAATTAATTCCGGAAGAACTCCGTCAAGCAGGAGAAGGTAATGCGGTGAAAATCGATTTAAATCGCCCGATGAAAGAAATCTTGGCCGAATTGGATAAATATCCGGTAGCAACCCGTTTGTCCTTAAACGGTACAATCATCGTAGGTCGAGATATCGCACATGCCAAACTGAAAGAACGCCTTGACCGAGGTGAGGATTTACCGCAATATATTAAAGATCATCCGATTTATTATGCAGGTCCTGCCAAAACTCCGGCAGGCATGGCATGTGGCTCTATGGGACCGACAACAGCCGGTCGTATGGATCCGTACGTCGATTTGTTCCAAAATCATGGAGGCAGCATGGTCATGTTAGCCAAAGGTAATCGTAGCCAACAGGTAACCGATGCTTGCAAGAAGCATGGCGGTTTCTATCTGGGTTCTATCGGTGGACCGGCTGCTATATTGGCTCAAAACAACATAAAGAGTATCGAATGTGTGGAATATCCGGAACTCGGCATGGAAGCTATCTGGAAAATTGAAGTAGAGAACTTCCCTGCATTCATTTTGGTAGACAATAAAGGCAATGATTTCTTCAAACAAATCCAATCTCGTTGCAATGATTGTAAGCTGAAATAACAGCTCCTAAAAAACATCAGTTATTTTCAAAAAAATGTCGGTTATTTCTCCCCAAATAACCGGCATTTTTTTCCCAACACTCCTTATTTTCCCTCTCATACCTTTTGAGAAACCTCAGAAACCCCTTCCAAATCGGATATAATCCCACTTTTTCTCACAAATAATCTTTCTTTTCATCTTTTTTAAGCAAATTCTTGTCGATTTATGCGGATATAAGAAATTATTTAGTTTAATTTGTATTCGATAATGGGAATGTAATATCCTTTCTTAAAAACATTAAAGTATGCAGGACACTCTTGAGACGAATTTAACGGGTGAAGATACCGCTAAATTAAACGAAGCTAACGAATCAGCAGCAAATACGGAAATCATATCCGGCGAAGCTGCTACAGAAGAGGCAATGGATGCAGAAAATGCTCTTGCCGGAAAATTAACAAAAGACGAAATCCTAAATCGGTTGCAGACTTTGGTTGATGCACCGGTTGAAACTGTGCGCGGTGAAGTGGAATCGCTGAAACAAGCGTACTATAAAATCCGTCGAAATGAGGTGGAAGCTCTGAAAAAGGCATTCATGGAACAAGGCGGCGAGGAAAAGGATTTTGCAGTTCCCGAAGATACATTGGAAACAAGGCTAAAGGAACTTTTAAGTGATTATAAAGAAAAGAAAGCCGCGTTTTTGGCTGAAGAAGAAAAAATAAAGGAAGCTAATTACGAAGCCAAACTGCAATTAATCGAACGACTGAAAATCTTGTGCGAAAGTCAGGACGACTTTAACAAGTTATACAATGAGTTCAAGGAAATCCAGCAGAAATGGAAGGAAATAAAATTAGTTCCGGAAGAACATGCTACGGATTTATGGCGGGAATATCAGATTTATTCTGAAAAATTCTACGATCTGATTAAGATAAACAATCAGTTCCGTGATTATGACTTTAAAAAGAACCTGGAATTAAAGACGGCTCTTTGCGAAGCTGTTGAGAAACTGGAAAACGAGAAAGATGTGGTTTCTGCTTTCCACCAATTGCAGAAATTACACCAACAATGGCGTGAGATTGGTCCGGTAGCCAAAGACTTGCGTGAAGAGTTATGGGCACGTTTCAAAGCAGCCTCTACCATTATTAATAAGCGCCATCAGCAGCATTTTGAAGAGCTGAAAGCTAAAGAACTTGAAAATCTGGCGGCCAAGACGGCTCTTTGTGAAGAGGTAGAAAGCATTGACCTCTCTGCGCTGAAGAGTTACAAGGATTGGGACGAAAAAAATAAGGTGGTTATCGAATTACAGCAGAAATGGAGAACAATAGGTTTTACTCCAAAGAAATATAACACCAAGATATTTGAACGTTTCCGCGCCGCTTGCGACAATTTCTACACGAAAAAAACTGAGTTCTACAAGACCATCAAGTCGGAAATGGAAAAGAATCTTCAGTTGAAACGTGCCTTGTGCGAAAAAGCGGAAGCATTAAAAGACAGCACCGATTGGAAAGAAACTACCGAGAAGTTTATCGCTTTGCAAAAAGAATGGAAAACAATCGGACAGGTGACCCGCCGCCATTCTGACGCTATTTGGAAACGCTTTATTACGGCTTGTGATTATTTCTTTGAAAACAAAAATAAAAATGTATCTTCACAAAGAAGTGAAGAGTTGGCCAATTTGGAGGCAAAACGGGCATTAATCGATAAGGTTAAATCGTTAGATGAATCGTTGGATGCGGATGATGCCGTTACCCAATTGAAAGCATGGATGGCAGAATGGAACGGAATCGGACATGTACCATTCAAAGAAAAAGACAAAGTATATAATGCTTTCCATGAAGCTGTCGATGCCCAATTCGACCGGTTGAAAGTAGACCAGCGCGACCGTCGCATAAAGTCTTTCCGCAATAATGTCAATGAAATGGCAGGTAAAGGGAAAGGCAAATTGTATTCTGAACGAGAAAAGCTGATGCGCAATTACGAACGACTGAAGAATGAGTTGCAAACTTATGAAAATAACATCGGTTTCCTGAGCGTAGCTTCGAAAGGCGGAGGCGGTTTGGTAAAAGAAATGGAACGCAAGATATCCAAGCTAAAAGAGGAAATGGAATTAATCGTAAAGAAGATTGATACGATTGACGAGAATTTAGAATAACCCTAAAAAGGCACAGAGACGCGGAGTTCATATACTAAACTATAAGAGCTTCGTGTCTTTTTGTTTTTCATTCGTTTATGTTCCTCCATTATTTTAATCCAGGAAGCGAAGAGGCTATAGGCGCTGGAGTACAAAATTACACTCCGTCTGCCAATGTGCAATGCATGTTTAAAGATTTAGCATGTCTACCCCTTTGGTATGCAGATTTACAAGATTATGTATGGGCAGAATCCTCGGATACAGAAAAATATGTTAAGGATATGCGGTCTTTGTTTCCGGATTTGCCTAAACTATTTCCAGCAGAAGCCCATGATACAGAAGCTATCCCGATTCAGGCGGCGCCATGGGGATTAGCCCCCAATAGTTTGAGGGCATATCAACATTTGAAAAAACAAAGAAGCCTTCTATTAACTATTCCGGAATGGAAAGATGTTTATAGGAAACTGGTAAGTCGGGAAACGGCTCAAGAAGTTTTACAACGTTTAACAGCATTTCTATCGGATATTCAGCTTCCGGAAACACCTTGCTTTTGTAGTTCAACCGAAGAAGTTATACATTATATAAACAAACATCAGCCTCCTTTTATCTTAAAAACGCCATTTTCTTCTTCCGGAAGAGGATTGTTATGGATTCGGTCTGCTCAATTGGAAGAAAAAGAACGACAATGGATAAACGGGGCTATCCGCAAACAAGGGAAAGTAAGTATCGAACCGGCTTTGGAGAAGATTCAGGATTTTGCGATGGAGTTTCAATCAGATGGTAAAAGCCATGTGGATTATAAAGGATTATCTATTTTCGGGACGCAGGCAAGAGGCACCTATTCCGGGAATGTTTTAGGATCAGAAAGCCATCGGGAGTCTTTTTTGCTAAAATTTATTCGGAAAGAATCTTTGGAAAAAATAAAAGAGGCTTTGACAAAAGTCCTATCCGAAATATATGGAACGGTTTATACCGGAAATATCGGGGTAGATATGTTCCTATATCGTTCAGGAAATGAAATTCGGATTCATCCTTGCGTGGAGATAAACATGCGTCAGACAATGGGGATGCTTGCCATCCATCTCTCAAATAGAATACACGAAAAAGCGACCGGCTTATTCAAAATAGAATTTAAGAAAGCGGAAGGACAAGTAATGCAAAAGCATCTTTCAGAGCAAAAACTTCATCCGATAATCATGGAAGGAGGTAAATTACAAAGCGGATATTTAAATCTCTGCCCGATTACGGAGCAAACGCATTATTGGGCTTATATAATTGTTGATTGATTTCTTAACTTATTAATTGATATACGTATGAGAAAGACAAGTTTATTTCTTTTATTTGTATGGATGTCAGCCATCCTATTTGCCCAGCAATCTCTATGGGGCGGGCAAAAAATTGTTTCTCCGGAAATTCATCCGGATAATACCGTTACATTCCGTTTCTTTGCGCCTAAAGCCGTAAAGGTGCAGGTAACCGGCGATTTCCTGCCTCCTCAGAAAATAGAAACGCAGTATGGGAAAATGGATGTTCCGGGTGTTGCTGACCTGAAAGAAGGAAAGGGGGGAGTTTGGGAATATACAACACCGGAACCTTTACCTTCCGAATTGTATAATTATACTTTTACCGTGGACGGATTGACGAATGTAATTGATCCGAACAACGTATATGTAAGTCGAGATGTGGCTTCCCTTTTTAATATATTTATCATCAAGGGGGGATGTGGAGATTTATATAGCGTGAATAAAGTCCCCCACGGATCGTTGACTCAACGCTGGTATAATAGTCCGACATTAGGATATGACCGGCGTATTACTATCTACACTCCGGCCGGTTATGAAACCAGCGGAAAGCGTTATCCGGTACTTTACTTGTTGCACGGAATGGGCGGAGATGAAGAGGCATGGATTACGTTAGGCCGCACGGTGCAGATTATGGATAACCTGATAGCCGAAGGAAAAGCCAAACCTATGATCGTAGTCATACCGAACGGAAATGTAGACCAGGAAGCTGCACCGGGCGAATCCAGCTTAGGTCTATACAAGCCACATACCGACCTGCCCCGCACCATGGAGGGAAGCATGGAATCCTCTTTCCCGGATATCATGAAATTTGTTGAAAGCAATTATCGTGTAGACAAGAAAAAGTCTGCACGTGCCATTGCAGGTCTGTCTATGGGCGGATATCACTCTTTGCACATATCCAAAGAATATCCGGACAAATTTGATTATGTAGGTCTGTTCTCGGCCGCTATCCTTCCGGGTAAAGAAGCCACCTCTCCTATTTATGCGGATTTGGAAGGCAAATTGGCCAAACAATTCTCTAAAGCACCCCAATTATATTGGATAGCTATCGGCAAAACCGATTTCTTGTACAAAGCCAACGAAGAATATCGTGCTTTATTAGATAAAAATCATTATCCTTACATCTATCGGGAAAGCGAAGGAGGGCATATTTGGCGCAATTGGCGTATCTACCTCTCTGAATTTGTACCGATGTTATTCAAATAAAAAGAGATTCATCCACCACTCTTGCCAGGATAGTTGGCAAGAGTGGTGCTATGAATGCTATGAATGATGATAATTTTTAATACTTCTCATTTTTCCACATACTAACTTACACACATGCTTCGTTCTTTTAAAGAATACTCTATATAAAAGAATACAATGAAACAAAATGGCGTTATACTGGAAACAAGGAATTTAACGAAAAAGATTGGTAAAGACCTAATCTTAAAAGATATATCATTCTCTATTCCCAACGGTAGTATATGTGGTTTGCTTGGCCCAAATGGAGCCGGAAAATCAACATTTCTTAAACTAATATCAAAAATGCTCAGACCTACAGCTGGTAATATATTCTTTAAAGGGGAAGAATTATCTTACAATCATTTAAACTTTATCGGTTCTTTAATAGAAGCACCCGCTTTATACGAAAATTTGACTGCTGAGGAAAATTTAAGAATTTATACCCTCCAACTCGGTTTAAAGGATGAACGTATAAAGGAAACATTAGATCTTGTTGACTTAACAAACACCATGAATAAAAGAGTTTTTGAATTTTCCCTTGGAATGAAACAACGTTTAGGCATAGCAAAAACCTTAATCAACAAGCCTGAATTTCTAATTTTAGATGAACCGACCAATGGATTAGACCCTTTAGGCATAAAGCTATTCCGCAACTTAATTCATAATTTATCAAGACAAGGAGTATCTATCTTAATATCTAGTCATTTATTAAAGGAAATGGAAGACTTGATAGATTATGTAGGAATAATGGCTGGAGGTGAATTGAAATATCAAGGGAAATTTAACACCGGAAACAATTTAGAGAACTTATTTATAAACGTTTTTAATTCTACCTTATGAAAAATTACTACCAAGCCGAAGATTTGAAAACCAAACATTTATTTGTTAGAAAATCATCTTCGCTTTTGTCTTTCGTCTCCTTATGCTTCGTTTTTCTTTTAAGTAATGAATATATCTATATTCACCTTTTTAATTGGTGGTATACACTCATTCTACCGATTATACTTCCTTTCTTCTGCTCACAATTATACAGTATTGATGGGAAACAAAAAGACATAACCGTAAAATCTTTTCCCATAGATATACAAAAAGTCTGGAAAGCCAAATTATTGATAGGTTGTAAATATTTAAGTGAATCATGTATTATTCTTTATTGCGGATTTTTGCTATTCCATCTTTTATTAAAAGACAGCTTCGAAACTATTCCCTATTGGAATGGATTTATAGCCACACTTATGATATTTTTTTCTTTTTTATGGCAAATCCCTATTTATCTTTATCTGTCCTATCAAATAGGAATGTTAACAACAGTACTCATTTCCATTACACTAAATACAATCGTAGGAATTGGAATTGCTAATTCAGCCTATTGGTTTATATATCCATTTTCCTTCATATACAAAATTGGGCAAGTTCTATTAGGAATCAATCCTGATGGTATTTATGCAAGTAAGCTAATGCCAAGTTCTGAAACAACCCTAATTATTTTATTCAATGCAATCTTTTCCATAATGGCATGGTTCGCTTTAAATCGAATAACAGCACTATGGTATAAAAATAAGGAAACTATATGAAACCTTTATTTGTACGTTTGTTCATTGCAGAGCTTTTGAAAATAAAAAGGTCTGGATTTTATTTGATATTGATTGGTTTCCCATTATTAATACTCATTATATATTCTTACTTCTGCATTTCTGTCTTCAAACAAGGCTATCAGGAAGTTTTCAAAGGGTGCATATTGGTTTTTACTTTAATATCCCCATTCACCATAGGTTTAAGCGTCTGTAAATTTTTGGATATCGAGAAAAAATGCGGAAATTTTCATGAACTCCTATCTGCCTATTTAGGAAGACGGAGACAATTATCTATCAAAATAAGTTTTTATATTTTTATATACTGGATTTCTTCCATATTTATATTTTCATTATTAATTCTATTCTTACACCTCATATATAATATAAAATGTATAGAATGGATTTTCCTTTTGTCAATATTATATATCTTATTAATAACTCAACTGATGACGATTTGTTATTCTTTTTTTATTTATTTCCAATTTAAAAGAAACTACTTATTAGCTATTAGCATAATAAGTGTATTATTAAACGCATTATTAATGACTCCATTAGGAAACGGTCTGTGGTTTTACTTTCCTTCCGCCTGGAGTTCCATACTAACCCATTATTTCTATGTGGAAACTCAAATTTTAAATATGCCATTTGTAAAATGCTTAACCATTGTTCATGAACACATCTTCTATATCCTATTGGTTACACTATTGACCTTTATATCCATACTTTATTGGTTTGGTTATTTCGAAAAGCAAAGATTTAAAGCCTCTTAGCTCTTCAAAAAAACATAGGCATAAACGGAAGAAAAGATAGGCATCTTTGACTTAAAAGATAGTATGCTTTTCCGACAAAGCACGGCATGAATTTTCCGGAAGCATACAAAGGAATAAATTATTGCATACTCTTCAAATATTATGTACATTTGTCTTCACTTTTTTGAGGAGATGAATATGGATTTTAATTATGTGGTTGATCAGTTTGCCGACATCCAAGTCTTGCGCTATCAGGTACCTGGATTTGAAAAATTATCATTGAGGCAAAAGCAATTGCTCTATCATTTGTCGGAGGCGGCATTGATGGGGCGCGATATTTTATATGACCAGAATTGTCGATATAACTTGGTGATTCGCCGGACCTTGGAGGCGATTTACCGGAATTATTCAGGGGATACGTCATCGGACGATTACCGCGCATTCGAAATCTACCTGAAGCGGGTTTGGTTTGCCAATGGCATTCATCACCATTATGCGGAAGATAAGTTCGTCCCCGGCTTTTCGGAGCAGTTCTTTGAGCAAGAGGTTCGGGCGTTGCCTATCAGCAATGTGCCTTTACAAGAGGGCGAAAGCATAGATGATTTTCTCGCCAAACTAAAGCCGGTTATTTTTGACCCGAACATCCTGCCTAAACGGACGGTGCAGAGCGGAGACCGGGATTGGATTACGGCTTCGGCCAATAATTATTATGGTGAAGGAGTAACGCAAGCAGATGTTGAGGCGTTTTATGGACAAAAGAAGGCGGAAGACCAAAGTGCGACTCCGATTTCCTATGGATTGAACAGCCGTTTGGAAAAAGTGGATGGCCGACTGGAGGAAAAAGTATGGAAAGTGGGCGGCCTCTATTCGGAAGCCATCGAATGGATTGTTTCGGAATTGGAAAAGGCGGTCCCGTTTGCCGAAAACGACAAACAGGCAGAGATTATCGAGACCTTGATTGCTTACTACTGTTCGGGCGACCTCAAGACATTTGATGCCTATTCCATTCTATGGGTGGAAGATACGGAATCGCAAGTAGATTTCGTGAACGGATTCATCGAAACATACGGAGATGCATTGGGACTAAAGGCCAGTTGGGAGTCCACCGTAAATTTCCGTAACGAAGAAGCTACGCGCCGCACGCAGACGATTAGTGAAAACGCGCAATGGTTTGAAGATCATTCGCCCGTTGATGCGCGTTTCAAGAAAAAGGAGGTAAAAGGGGTAAGCGCGAAAGTTATTACCGTTGCGATGCTGGGCGGAGATTGTTATCCTTCGACACCCATTGGCATCAACCTCCCGAACGCGGATTGGATTCGGCGCGACCATGGTTCGAAATCGGTTACGATAGAGAATATCATGGAAGCCTACGACAAGGCATCGCAAGGGAATGGTTTTAGCGAAGAATTTGTGTGGAGCGATACGGAGCGGAATCGGATTCGCCAGTACGGTTTCATCACAGATGTGCTACACACGGACTTACACGAATGCCTGGGGCATGGTTCGGGGCAATTGCTTCCCGGAACGGATTCGGATGCATTGAAGGCGTATGCGTCTACACTCGAAGAGGCACGGGCGGATTTATTCGGACTTTACTATTTGGCTGACCCGAAGCTGGTAGAACTTGGTTTAGTTCCCGATACAGAAGCATATAAGGCGGAATACTATAAATATATGATGAACGGATTGATGACACAACTCGTCCGTATCGAACTCGGAAAAGATGTCGAAGAGGCGCACATGCGAAACCGCCAACTCATCGCCCGCTGGGCTTTCGAGCAAGGGAAATCAGAGAATGTTGTAGAACTGAAGTTGCGCGAAGGGAAAACTTTTGTCGTAGTAAACGACTATGAGAAGCTCCGTGCGTTGTTCGGAAAACTTTTAGCGGAAGTACAACGCATCAAAAGCGAAGGAGATTATGAGGCAGGCCGTGCATTGGTTGAGAATTATGGCGTAAAGATTGATCCCGCTTTGCATCGCGAAGTGCGCGAACGCTATGAACAACTGCATCTTTCTCCATATAAGGGATTTGTGAACCCCGTCATGCACGTAGTAAAAGACGAAAACGATGCCATAAGTGATATTACATTAGACTATACAGAAAACTATGTAGAGCAAATGCTCCGGTATAGTGAGAATTATTCATTTTTAAGAAGTTAGAGTAGTTAAAAGTCGCAACAATCATGGATTTACAACCTATCCGCAAACAATTACGCTTGGCCATGAATGGTGTCATAGCCAATAGTATGCGCCAGAAAGGGATGAATTATAAATTGATATTCGGTGTACCTTGGCCGGAGATAAAACAAATCGCCGCCTCACATACACCGGATGCCGATTTGGCACGTGCCCTCTGGCAAGAAGATGTACGCGAAATGAAAATATTGGCCACTCTGCTTTTCCCGCCAGAGGAGATGACCCACGAGGAGGCACGACGCTGGGTAGCTGAGATTCCCTATCCGGAAATTGCAGAGCAAATCGCCAACAACCTGTTACCGTTTGTACAAGAAGCAGATGCTTTGGCGGCATCTTTGCTTTCGGATACGAAAACCGCCTTCTCACGCCCGGTAGGATTCCTGCTTTTCGCACAATTATTCAAACGAGGAAAAGAGGTGAAACCGGCTTTTCAAGAAGTTTTCTTGAGCGAAAGTCTCTGCACTTTGCAACCGGAAGATGAGCGAGAAATTTCTTGGAACGAAAAGCGAGCTGCGGTTCAAGCCCTGCGTTTCTTCGGACGTTTGTCTCCGGAAAATGCGCAAGAAGCATTAGAAATCGTCCATCCCGAATCTCCTACGGATGAACAACAGGAATTTTATGAGGAATTGAAGTTTGAGTTTGCTGAATTTTTCCCTCTCAATATACCTGAAAATCCATAAGGTTTATGTAAGTTTGTGCCCTCAATGGATTGATGGTATGAATTGGTTACAAGAAACATTCCTCCAACCTACAATGGTACAGGCGGTTGCCGTAATCTGCATCGTATGTGCCATAGGAGTATATTTAGGGAAATTGAAGATTTGCGGAATATCATTAGGCATTACGTTTGTATTCTTTACAGGTATAATTGTCAGTCATTTTGGAATTGTAGTCAATAAAGACATGCTGACATTCGCCCAAAATTTCGGATTAATTATATTTGTGTACACATTAGGATT
>URGO01000028.1 GCA_900547435.1 uncultured Parabacteroides sp. | reverse complement strand
AATAGAGTCAGATAGTACCTGATTGTATGGATAAAGATTTGTCTTGGACGACATTACTACATTCAAAGTTATTGTGCGGAATGCAGAATATGTACCTGAAAATGAGGGAAACTATAAGGATGTCAGTGGTGATGTCAGTGGTGGTATTAAAGCACAAATTGCTGCTGCTAATGCCCGTAGAGATTCTATTATTAAATTAATTAAGCAGAATAAGAACTATTCGATTTCAAAGTTAGCTGAATTGTTAGACGTTTCTCCGCGTACTATATCGCGTGACATAGACATTCCCTCTTGTTTCAAGGCATGAAACTCCGGTTTCATCCTATGGAACAAAAATTTCGTCCCATGAAACTCTGCTGAATATCCGATGCTTATAAACAAAAAAGCCTCACTTCCCAGCGAGACTTTCTCTTTTTTATGCCTCAATATATGTTACGTAAATAGCAACTCAGGATTCAATTTCTTAGATTTGAATTAATACGAATTAAGTATTGCATTCTTTTTGACAGGGCAAAAATAAATCGTCCGGAAAGCATCTGCAATACCCAAATGTAAGTATTAAAGATAGCTCTATACCTACTATTTAGTATTTTCCCATCCACACCGAACGAAATACCTATAACGAGGTATGCCACTTCCGATTATACCTAAGAATGGTTATTGTGCGCCCACTTGCCTCAACGTACTTTTGCACAAAATTAAAAAACACAATGAAAAGATTAGCAAAATTACTGGTATTATCTTTATGTACGACAGGGCCTTTGATGGCTCAGGAGAGCGATATGAGCTCTACAGTTAAGGCCGAAGAGCTCTATTCTGACGATTATCAGAAATTCCGCTTCGGAGGTTATGGGGAAATGGCGGCAAGCTACATGGATTATGATTGGAATTGGAAGACCAACGTGGGTACGAACCATCGTAATCGTGCGACAATCTCCATTCCACGCTTCATATTGGCGTTCGATTATAAATTTTCGCCCAAATGGGTATTAAGTTCTGAAATTGAATTCGAATATGGCGGTACAGGTGCTGCCCGGGAAATAGAATGGGATGAAGAGAACGGTGAGTATGAAACGGAAATTGAAAAGGGAGGTGAAGTCGCTTTGGAGCAATTCCATATTTCTTATTTAATGAATAAACATTTGAATTTCCGTTTTGGTCACATGATTGTTCCGGGCGGATTAACCAATACGCACCACGAACCCTTGAATTTCTTTGGAGTCTATCGTCCGGAAGGTGAGACGACTATTCTTCCTTCCACATGGCATGAGACCGGTGTGGCAATTTTTGGTGATTTAGGAAACTTTGATTATGAGTTGCAGGCTGTTTCCGGATTGGACCCACAGAACTTCCGTCGTGAATATTGGGTGGGCAAAGGGAATCAAGGCGCATTCGAAGAGACTCAGTTTACCCACCCGGCGTTTGTTGCCCGAGTTAATTACAATGGAGTAAAGAAATTGCAGGGTTTGCGAGTGGGGGCTTCATTCTATTACAACCAGCCTTCGAAAAACTCCAGCAAACCGAGTTATAACCGAGATTACAAATATCCGTTGACCATCGTAACGGCTGATGCACAATACAAAAGCCCGAACAACAATTTAATCGCACGCGGTAATATCGTTTACGGTCATTTAGGGAATAGCGATCAGTTGGCGAACGTGAATAGCCATTCGACAGGAGCATCCGGTTATCCCACCACTCCGATGGCCGAGACAGCCGTTAGCTATGGAGCTGAAATCGGTTACAACATCGGTTCTTTCTTTACCAGCCAGAAGCCGATAAAACTTTATCCATTCTTCCGCTATGAATATTACAATCCGATGCAATCCATGGAAAAAGGAAGCGTGAAGCTTGCTGATCGCCGTTTGCAAAAGAGTGTGATTACGGCCGGATTCAATTACTATCCATTATCCAACTTGGTTGTTAAAGCGGATTATACACATCGTATTGTAGGGCAAGGCGATTATAACAGTCAAAATATGGTGTCAATCGGCATTGCTTATATCGGATGGTTTATCAAGAAATAACAAATTCAAACAATTCAAATAGTAATACAAAATGAAAAAAGTTCTTTTATTTCCCATGATGATGATGGGACTGACATTAAGTTTTAGTGCTTGTAGTGATGATGATCCGGACACTCCAACTCCAACACCTGCCGAAGAGGTGACTTTTGAAGCTTTGGCTGATTTTTCTCATCCCAGTTATACCGGGAACAAGCCGACCGAGGAACAAATGAGTGCTACGGTAACAACTTATGTGGACGATGTGGTTCTTCCGACCTATGCGGAAATGCTGGATAAGATGGAAGATTATCATGCGGCTATCGTTAAGTTTGTGGCAAGCCAAAGCCAAAATGACTTGGACGATGCTTGTGCGGCTTGGCGGGCTGTACGGGTTCCTTGGGAAGAAAGCGAGGCGTTTCTTTATGGCGTAGCTGATTTGGGACAATATGACCCAAGTCTGGATAGCTGGCCTTTGGATAAGGGAGGTATTGACGAGATTATTGCCAACGGTGATTTCACGGGGATAACCGGTGACTCTGAAGCTTCTCAAAATTTGCGTGGTTTCCATACGGCAGAACGTATGTTGTTCTCAGATGGTGAATCCCGCAATTTGGAAGAAACTCCATTTACAGAAAATGAACTTCAATACTTGCAGATTGTCTCAGACCGTATGCTGAAAGATACGCAGGAACTTTATCAAGGTTGGGCTGAAGGCCTGGGTAATGATATTGTCCCGACTTCATACGCCGAGGCCATGAAGAGCCACGATGGTTCCGCTTATGCCGGATTAAGCAGTGTTTATCAGGCTATCGAAACCATGTTGAACGGCGACAATGGCATGGGCGGCATCTCCAATGAAGTAGGAACCGCCAAGATTAAAGATCCGATTGACGCATGGAAAGGCAGTAATCAAGATGCTACAGATCCGGATAATCCCGGTGTGTTGGCGGTAGAATCCTGGTATAGCTGGAACTCTATCGATGATTATGCAAACAATATCGTCAGCATTAAGAACTCTTATTTCGGCGGACGTGACCTGGATGCTGAAACTGCAGCTGAAAACAGCTTGCATACGTTGTGCCAGATTGTAAATCCGACATTAGATAGCTTGATGGTTGTACAGATTGACGCTACAATCGATGCTATCCAAGGTATTCCTTATCCGTTCCGTAATAATCTGGGAGCTGATACGGAAAATCAGGCAGCCATGGATGCTTGTGCCGAACTGACAAAAGGTTTGGATGTGATTCGTGCTGCTCTGACCAGTCAAGATTAACAAGCGAAGCGGAGTCGAAACATCTCCTACAAACAGAAGGCCCTTCGACTCCGCTCCCTTAGACGAAGACTTAAAAGCCAACAAACTCAAAAGCCCCAAAACAGCTTCTTATACAGATTAAAACAAATAACCAATAAAGATGAAAGGTAAACAATTCATAGTATATACTCTGACCGGCCTGTTTCTTTGCAGTTGCGAGCAAGAAGATATGGAGGACTGGATGGTTACCAAACCGAACGGGCAGCCTGCATCGCAGAAAGAATTATCAGCAGGCATTTCAACCATCTTTTCCAATGCGCCGGATGCTTACGACACACAAGCCGATTGGGTTACGGGAGAATTAGAAGAACGTTTCAACCGCGGAGACGGTTTATATGATGATGCCCGTGGCGTAGACAATGTAGATGGCGGAGGATTAGGTCCGCTTTATGCCGGATACTCTTGTGGAAGTTGCCATAAAAGTACAGGAAGGACACGCCCGGCTATTGCCGATGGAGGATCAGGAGCGGGATTTTCCTCCATGTTAATTTATATTAGCCGTAAAAGCGGAGGCTATTTCCAAGACTATGGCCGCGTATTGCATGATCAATCTATCTATGGGACCAAAGCTGAAGGAAAAGTGAAAATTACGACAACAACAAAGAAATATACCTTTCCGGACGGAGAGGAGTACGAGCTGATGACACCTCACTATGAAATAACAGAATGGTATGCCGATAGCATTCCTATGTCTGACTTACGCATATCCGTACGCCAACCATTGCGCCACGTAGGTATGGGGCAAATGATGGCGGTTGATCTGGATATGCTGAAAGAAATTGCCAAGCAAAGTAATTATCCGGAATACGGAATCAGCGGACGTCTTAACTATGTAACAGAGAAAGGTAAATATGGAATCGGATTATCGGGCAACAAAGCCAATCACCAAGATTTGACCGTTGAATTGGGATTCTCGTCCGATTTAGGTGTAACGAACGACCGTTTCCCGCACGAAGTTGGTGAAGGGCAAAGCAACATGATGGGGTTTGCTATGACAGGAGTGCAAGTATCTACCGAAGACATGGAGGATGTAGACCTTTATATGCAATGTCTCGGTGTTCCGGCTCGTCGAAATGTAAATGATCCGGAAGTCCAACAAGGAGAACAGTTATTTTATGAGGCTAAATGCCATTTATGTCATGTTACCACGTTAAAGACTCGTCCACGTGGCTCCATCCTTCTAAACAATACAGAAATACCGCAATTGGGGAATCAGGTAATCCATCCTTATACCGACTTCCTGATTCACGATATGGGAGTCGAACTGGGAGATGATTATCCAAGCGGATTAGCCAACGGAAATGAATGGCGAACCGCACCGCTTTGGGGATTAGGCCTGCAAGAAGTAGTGAACGGTCATTCCTATTACCTGCATGATGGGCGTGCCCGCAATCTGACGGAAGCTATCATGTGGCACGGCGGAGAGGGAGCAGCCTCACGCACACTATTCGCTCGTATGACAAAAGAAGAACGGGCGGCATTAATCAAATTCCTTCAAAGTTTATAATCTGAATAACAACTTCATTCCATATGAAAAAGATATATATTACAATCGCAGCAACTATCCTATCATTCCAAACATTTCAGGCAAACGCTCAAAAATGGACAAATGATGCAGATGACAAATATGTAGAAAACGATGTCGTATCGTTGGCCGGGAAGAAAGGTTTCTCCTTCTCGACAAAGGCCGGCGATTTCCTTTTCAAACCTTATGCCTTGGTGCAGGCGAGCGCCTGTTATAACCGTTATGACGACCAAGGATTGGAGAGTCACTATGCCAAAAACGTGGCTAATTCGGGGTTCGCTATCCCTAATGCTATTTTAGGATTTACCGGAAAAGCTTTCGGGAAAGTTACGTTTAACCTTTCTTTGAATGCCGCCAAAAGCGGAGGGGCATTGTTGCAACAAGCTTGGTTTGACATTGCCTTGAAAGAATCGTTCCGCGTTCGTGTCGGAAAATTCAAAACTCCGTTTATGCATGGCTATTTAAGCACATTGGGCGAAACGTTGTTCCCCGTACTTCCCACCTCGACCACCGCAGCTGTATTGCTTCCGTACGATATCAATTATGTGGTACCAAGCATGTCGACCGGCTTTGATTTAGGAGTTCAGATTCATGGTTTGGTC
The DNA here is from genome assembly GCA_900547435.1 of uncultured Parabacteroides sp. Classification (GTDB taxonomy): domain Bacteria; phylum Bacteroidota; class Bacteroidia; order Bacteroidales; family Tannerellaceae; genus Parabacteroides. Next base: position 18,643 of record URGO01000028.1, on the reverse strand, counting down.
AACAATCGCTGGCAATACCAATTAGGTATCTTTAATGGTACCGGCATAGATGTAAATGTGGCCAATAAAACCAATTGCGATGACCATAAATGGCTTCCGTCTTTATTATATGCCGGACGTTTGGCTTTTATGCCAAAAGGAGAAATGCCTATGTCGCAAGGCTCACCGGAGAATCTGAACGACGATAAAATGTCAATAGGCGTATCGGCTTCATACAACGCGGAAGCCGAATTCCTGACAAGTAGCGATACGCGTGTCGGATTGGAGTTCGCGTGGATATACAATCGCTGGTATTTTGCAGCCGAAGCCTATTACATGAATATGCACTTTACCGACATCATGCAAAAACCGGACGAGAACTTCTGGGGTGCTTATGCCCAAGCCGGCTATTTCATTACAGATAAATTGCAAGGTGCTATCCGTTACGATTGGTATGACCGTAACGGGACAGACACAGGAGGGATGTTGAACATGCCGGCGGTAGGCTTGAACTACTATTTCTTCAACAACAACTTGAAGCTCCAGCTCATGTATCAATATTTAGGTCGGACCGGACATGAGACTCAAAATGACCGGGACGAGGCCGCCATAAGTTTGGCCCGCCATTCGGCTACGGCTATGTTACAATTCACATTCTAAGCATATCGTCCTATGAAATGGCATCCATTATATTATATAGGTATAGGATTATTACTTTACTTCACGGCTTGTGATGAGGGAAAGATTTATCCGGAAGAGATTATTGACACAGGCCGGACCGCGACCCTGACGGTAACATTTACCGGATTGGAGGCCTGGCCTCGCGAGAATACACTTTCTCTCTGTTCATATAGTGAGGATAAATCCCAACCACTCCTTTCGAAACGTATCACGAAACCGACACGTGAAGGGAAAGAGGTAACGATAACCTTGAATAACCTGCCCGCTGAGACAAGGACTATCGAACTGGCGGTTATCAGCCGGGGGTTAAAAGAGGTATACGCCTATTATACGTATGAAGTAGACAATAATACGGAAGAGCAGATTGTATTATCATTAGGAGAATTGGATTTAGCAAGTTTTGATCGCATCCAAAAGCAAATATTTGACTTAAATTGCTTATCTTGCCACGGTGAAAGCACAAGTCTGGCCGGGAACTTGGATTTGCGCGAGGGAACAGCTTATCAATCTTTGGTTAATGTAAAAGCTCCGCTCTCCGAAGATGGTAAGAATTATATAACCCCCAACGATATCCATGATAGTTTCTTGCTGGATATTCTGGAAGATAACCCTATCCATTCGGATATGTTCAATAGTTCCGGCAAACAGGAGGTACTGAGCTTAATCAGAGGATGGATTTCCGGAGGTGCTGAAAATAATTGATAAATCTGTTTATATGAATTATACAAAAAAGAAATACGAAGACAAAGCGGTAGAAGCCCAGATTGCTTCTTTTACCGGGAAAGGCGGAACAACGGAATATCAGGTACTTTTGCAGGTTACAGACCCGATGCTCTCTTTCGAACGGCAATTGCAACACATCCAGCAGGCGTATGTATCGGTCGTTCGGGAGGAACTGGCGGATGATGCCGTAGCCGTATTCCGGCGTTACTTCCTGAGCGACGCGGCCAATCAAGCGGACTTGGTTATGGCATGGGAATGCGAGAATGCCCTATGCGCCTTGTCGGTTGTACAACAAGCTCCGCTTAACGGAACGAAGATTACTATCTGGACCTGGTTCCAGACCGGCGTATCGGTCGAGACCGGAGAAAACGGAATGCTCAAAGCAACCCACAACGGATACACGCAATACTGGACCGGAGGAGCTTTTAACCGGGCATCCAACTCAGAGTACCAGACGCGCCTGCTCTTGAACGATTATGTCATGCAATTGACGGAAGAGGGATGCCGGTTGGCCACCGATTGCATCCGCACCTGGTTTTTTGTCCAGAATGTAGACGTGAATTATTCCGGTGTTGTCAAGGCGCGCAAAGAGGTTTTCGTTACGCAAAACCTGACCGAAAAGACACACTACATCGCAAGCACGGGCATCGGAGGGAGAAATGCCGACCCGGCCGTTCTGGTCACGATGGATACCTATGCGGTAAAGGGATTGAAACCGGAACAGATTCAATTCCTCTATGCGCCAACCCATCTGAATCCGACTTACGAGTATGGCGTTACCTTCGAGCGCGGCACGGCTATCCATTATGCGGACCGCACGCAGGTGTTTATCTCTGGAACCGCCAGCATCGACAACAAAGGGAACATCCTTTATCCGGGAGATATCCTCCGACAGACCTCCCGTATGCTGGAAAATATTTCCGCCCTTCTGAACGAAGCCGGAGCCACGACGGGAGATATTCAGCAAGCTATCGTCTACTTGCGCGATACGGCCGACTATCATGTGACGGAACAATTCTTTGCGGAACACTATCCGGACCTGCCCCATATTATTGTCCATGCGCCGGTTTGTCGACCCGGATGGCTCATTGAAATGGAGTGCATAGCGGTAATTCCTTCAACAGATAGGGCCTTCGAGGAATTTTAACGGGACAAAAGAATCGTCTAACAGCTGTGCAATTTGCGTCTAACGGTCGTGTACGTTGCGTCTAACAGCTGTGCAACTTGCGTCTAACAGCTGTTAGACGATTCATCAGCCCAAACATTCTAGGAAATATGCCCCATGCATAAGTTTTATTTCTAAACGAATAAACCCACAAACTAAAAAACTCATAAACTAAATTGGATTTATGGAACAAAAAGATGTATCTTTGAGACCTCATATACCTATACAATTAGATATTGTCATGTACAAAAAAGGTCTTTACAAGGAAACAGACAAGATGAGCGACTTGATTTGCGGGAACTATCCGATGGTTCTGGTGATGAGCCGCTTCGGTATCGCATTGGGCTTTGGCGAGAAGAGCATCGGTGAGGTGTGCCGGCAAAACAAGGTAGATGCCTACACCTTCCTGACGGTCGTAAACTTCCTGACGGAAGAGATTCAGTCCGTTACCGAGGAGATATGCCACCGTATATCGCTGGAAACACTGATGCTATACCTGCATAACGCGCACGATTACTTTCTGGATTTCCGGCTTCCGCATATCCGGCGCAAACTGGTGGATGCCATTTCTACCTGCCAGCCGGACGTAGCCTTCGTTATCCGGAACTTCTTCGACGAATATGCCTCCGAAGTGGACAAGCACATGATGTACGAAGAGAAAGTGGCTTTCCCGTATGTGCGCGACCTGCTGAACGGAAAGCAGGACGGGAAATATAACATTTCGGTCTTCAGCCGGCGCCATGAGCAGATAGAAAAGAAGCTATCCGACCTGAAGAATATCCTGATTAAATACTATCCGGGCTCCGGAAGTTACCTGCTGAATAGCGTCTTGTTCGACCTGTTTACGACCGAAGAGGATTTAATCTCTCATACACGGATAGAAGATAAACTATTTATCCCTACCGTATTGGATTATGAAAAACGTTTGCTTAAAAACGATTGAACATGAATGCTAATCTGCGAATAGCAATCATCGAGCCTTCAATAATCATTCGAAGCGGACTAAGCAACCTGCTCCGGAAATTGTCCGGTTTACCGGTTTCGGTGTCCGAAATAGCGGGAAACGAATCGCTTATAGAATCTCTGCAAATCCATAAGCCGGATATTCTGATAGCCAATCCGCAATCCTTGCAAGGCCACTCCTTTCATCACCTGAAAGAAGAGAGCGGATGCACGAACATGAAGCTGGTCGCACTGGTCTCCTGCCTTTATCCGGAAGAATGGCTTCGTTCATACGATGAACAAATAAACCTATATGATGAACAGAACCGGATTAAAGAGAAGATAGAGCGCCTTATCGTTGTTGAAGACGAAAACGCCGACGGGACGAACGAAGAGCAGCAGAGCCTGAGCGCGCGGGAGAAAGAGATTGTGGTTTGTGTGGTCAAAGGAATGACCAATCGGGAGATAGCCGACCGGCTTTTCCTGTCTACGCACACGGTCATCACGCACCGGCGCAACATCGCCCGTAAGCTCCAGATTCATAGTCCGAGCGGTTTGACAATTTATGCCATTGTAAATAAATTGGTTGAGTTGAGCGATATCAAATAATTATTTCGTCTTGAAACAGAATTGTAACAAAGATGTCTCCGGTTTGTAATGGAAGGCAACGTATCTTTGTGGCAAAATTTGTTTTATGAGATTTAGAAATATTGCACTTGTTTTCAGCCTGATGGTAAGTTGCACATTTGCCTGGGCACAAGAAAAGCCGGCCAATAGCCTGCTTTCCCGCCTTGATTCCTTACTTTCCGAAGAGGAACAATCGGAAGAGATGATAGAACATCTGCGGAATATGCCGAACATTGAGGTCGGCAAAGGTATCTCCTTCGAGCCGCAAAACAAACTGTACAAGATGACTATGCGCTTCCGAATGCAAAATATGCTGGCGTTTGACTTTGACGATAATTTCTCGCATACCGATACCGAAGCACGCGTGAAACGTCTGCGTTTACGCTTCGACGGGTACATATTCTCTCCGAAACTGCTCTATTCCATCCAATTGGGATTTACGCCTTACGACGCAAAAGACATTCCGAATGGGAATGTGAACATTGTGCGCGATGCTATGGTATATTATATGCCGAACGATCACTTGAGTCTGGGATTCGGACAAACCAAAATCAAAGCAAATCGCGCACGGGTCAACTCCTCCAGTGCCTTGCAATTCGTAGACCGGAGTATTGTCAACTCTGAATTTAATCTGGACCGTGATTTCGGATTCTTTGCCGAATACTACAAACCATTGTTCAATGATTTCAATATGGCCCTGAAGGGTTCCATTACGCTGGGCGAAGGACGCAACTGGAGCACCAGCGATAAGGGCGGATTCGCCTATACCGGTCGCGTGGAATTGTTCCCGCTGGGCCGATTCAAAGCGTTGGGCGATGTGGCGGAAGGAGATTTCGAACGGGAAGAGAGGGTCAAGTTCCTCCTCGCCGGAGCCTATTCATTCAACAATAACACGACCCGCCTGCAGGGCCAGAATGGGGCATATATTCCCAACGATGAAATGCGCAACCTGCATAGCTATTTTGTCGATTTCATCTTGAAATATAATGGTTTTGCGTTCTATACCGACTTTATGGGAAGAAAGACCGATAATCCGCTCTTTACCGGCGAACCATCGACCTGCATCTATACCGGAAACGGATTGAATATCCAGACCAGCTACCTTTTCCCGAAGAATTGGGAGATAGCCCTGCGTAACTCAACCCTTTTCCCCGACAAAGAAGTCCAGCCCTTGGTCGGATATAAGAATTATAACCAAACGACTATCGGTGTAACCCGTTATTTAATCGGGCATAGTCTGAAGGTACAAGCCGATGCTTCTTACAATCATCAGGCAAATCCGGTCGACCCGACCTACAATCGTTGGGAATTCCGTTTCCAAGTAGAGTTGGGATTGTAATTTTTTAGTTGACAAGTTGACAAGGCTTCAGATAACAAGGCTTAGGCCTCGTTATCTTGTCAACTGGAGACGCAAAATCTTGCGTCTCTACAAGCCTTGTTAACTTGTTCACTCGTCAACCATAAAGGTCTCCTTGAGATACGCTTCCACCTGTGCGGGAGAGGTATCTTTCAACCGGACAATCTTTTGGCTATCCAATAAATAAAGAGACGGGAATCCGAGTATGTCATACAGCTCTTTGACATAAATGGTTTGCTCTTTATCGTAAGCGACAAGCCAATCGGCCGGCAAGTTGGGTTGCATTAATCTCCAATGATTGAGATTATCTCCCGGATAAACGGCTAAAAGGGTTAGTTTCTTTTGCTCTATCAACTTCTGAAAGAAACTATTTTGTTGTATTTCCTGAATCGCCTGATGGCATTCATCGCAATCCGGGTCAAAGAACAGAAGCAAGGTCCACTCTGCCTGAAGCGCAAAAAGCGATTGCTGAGAGCCATCAGCCAAGGTATAAAGGAAATCTGTGGCCGGGGCACCTGCCCTATTCTTCCGGACCGATTGCAATAACATCTCCGGGCGAATCTTGTCATCGGCACTAAGCCGGTCTGATGCCACCATCTGTTCCAACACCGGAATAAAATAGATTTCATTACGCATGGGCGAGGCCAAATCATACAAATATTTCTCGAAAGTATTGTAGAAAAAGAAAAGACCGTTCCGTGTACAAGAAGCCTGCTTCATAACTTGAGCGAGTGCCAGCCCTGCTTCTTCAGATGGGACCAATCGGAACAGGTCAATAAAGTTGACAACAATCTGTTCTACGTTCTCCGGATGGTTTATATATTGCAAACTATCGCCGAAAGCGAAATTGTCCCAATAATGAGCCACCAGATAAGAGGCACGTTCCGCAGGAGTGCGAAGTTCCGTAGGAATAACCGGCAATTTTATTCCATCCGACTCTTGCGCTTCCACATAAGCCGGCGATAAAAACAGGGTTGCCAGAAGAATAAAGAATGAGATAATTTTTGTCATGTCCATACACGTTTGTTTGATTTCTCTGCAAACTTATACTATTTCTGTGGATTTATCGTATTTTTGTCCCACTTTAATTTAGAAGAAAAAGATATGATAGACCAACCGACCATCGACCGCATCTTGGATGCCGCGAATATCGTAGACGTGGTATCTGAGTTCGTTACACTCCGGAAACGAGGTGTCAACTATGTCGGTCTTTGTCCTTTTCATGATGATAAGACGCCCTCTTTTTATGTCTCTCCGGCAAAAAACATCTGCAAATGCTTTGCTTGCGGGGAAGGCGGAACGGCGGTCCACTTTATCATGAAGCACGAACAACTGAGCTATTTTGATGCCCTTCGTTATCTGGCCAAGAAATACAATATAGAGATTCACGAACGTGAACTGACCGATAAGGAAAAACAGATACGAAGCGACCGAGAGAGTATGCTGATTGTCAATGCGTGGGCGCAAAAGTATTTCACAATGCTCTTGAACGAACATATTGACGGTAAGACTATCGGTATGCGTTATTTTGCCGAACGAGGGTTCCGGGAAGACACAATCCGGAAGTTCCAGTTAGGATATAGCCTCGAACAACGTGACGCGCTCTATCAGGCAGCCCTGAAAAGCGGCTATAAGAAAGAATACTTGGAAAAGACAGGACTGGTCATAGCCTACGATGACGGAAGGGTCAACGACCGTTTTCGGGGGAGGGTTATCTTTCCGGTACATTCATTAAGCGGGAAAGTAGTAGCTTTTGGCGGACGTGTATTGAAGAAAGACGAGAAAACCGCCAAATATGTCAATTCCCCGGAAAGCGAAATCTATCATAAAAGCAACGAGCTGTACGGCATCTATTTTGCGAAGCAGGCTATTGTCAAAGCCGACAGATGTTTCTTGGTGGAAGGCTACACGGATGTTATTTCCATGCACCAGTCAGGTGTTGAAAATGTAGTTGCCTCATCCGGAACTGCATTGACTCATGGGCAAATCCGCCTGATTCATCGTTTTACCAATAATATTACCGTCTTGTATGACGGTGATGCGGCCGGCATCAAGGCGGCTATACGCGGAATAGACCTTTTGTTGGAGGAGGGCATGAATGTCAAAGTGGTTTTGTTGCCGGATGGCGAGGACCCGGACTCGTTTGCCCGCTCGCATAGCGCAAGTGAGTTTGCCGAATTTATCCGGCAAAACGAAACGGATTTTGTCCGGTTCAAGACAAAATTGCTTTTGGCGGAGGCCGGCAACGACCCGGTAAAGCGTTCCGCGCTGATTGGGGATATTATCCGGACCATTGCCATCGTGCCGGACAATATTACGCGGACTATCTATATACGCGAATGCAGCGCGAAAATGGAGATTGACGAGCAAGTCGTGTTGAACGAGGTGAACAAAATCCGTTTGTCCCGCAACGAACAGAACAGGCCACAACGCCAACCGCAAACAGAGATTCAAAATACAGTTTCTCAAACAGATACTCCGGTTGATGTGCGACCCGAAGAAAAGAGTAAGGATGCTACGACCAACTTACCGGCTGAAGGGCCTGCCCCTCAGCCGCATAAGCCTACCGTTTCCGAACGATCGCCTTATGAACCGTTTGAGATTGCCTTATTGCGGTATGTAGTGCGCTATGGCGAACAGATTTTATATGATTATACGGATGAAAATACCAATGAGCAGGAAAGGATTCGTGTGGCGGAATATATTCATTCCGAATTGGAAAATGACGGACTTACCTTTTATACACCGGTATTCAAACAAATGCTGGACGAAGCCGCCAATCGTTGTCATGAAGATGGATTTGTGGCTCATCGCTATTTCTTGGCTCATCCGGATCCGATGGTCAGCCGTATAGCCGCCGACTTGATGAGCGAGAAGTACCAGCTTAGCAAGTATCATTTCAAGTATCGGGAAGTGGAACCGGAAGAAGAACGCTTGGACCAGCTTGTCGTACGCGATCTATTCGCCCTGAAAGAGGCTTATATATTGCGTCAGATACGCGAAAAGCAAGAAGCTCTTAAACAAATTTCACCGGAGGCCATCGAGCAGATGAAGCAAATCATGGAAGAAATCACTCAGCTGAACGAGATCAAGAAGATCTTGTCTAAAGAACTGGGGGAAAGGATTATATTGAAAATGTAAAGCTTAAATATTCAGTCTGGGGAGTTGATGAGTTTGTTCACTTATAAGTTCTTGCTATACTTTACGTGAAAACAAAAAACTCATAAACTCAAAAACTGAAAACTTATAAACTGATTATATGGAATATTTATTAGAAACACATGACGTAATGAAACAGTATGCTAACCATTTGGCATTAGACAAGGTCAGCATACAAGTACCCGAAGGTAAAATATTCGGGTTGTTAGGGCCTAATGGAGCCGGCAAAACGACCCTGATAAGAATCATCAACCGCATTACGGCTCCGGATAGTGGGGAAGTATTTTTTGACGGACACCCGTCTCGTCCGGAAGACATTTACCAAATCGGCTATCTGCCCGAAGAGCGCGGTTTATACAAGAAAATGAAAGTTGGAGAACAAGCTGTCTATTTGGCCCAGCTGAAAGGATTGTCTTATAAAGCGGCGAAAACACGTTTACAATACTGGTTCGAAAAGTTTGACATCATGCCTTGGTGGAACAAAAAATTGGAAGAGCTGTCGAAAGGTATGCAACAAAAAGTGCAATTCGTCATCACAGCTATCCATGCCCCCAAACTTCTGATTCTGGACGAGCCGTTCAGCGGATTTGACCCTGTCAACGCCGATCGCCTGAAGCAGGAGATTCTGGAACTGAAAGATAAAGGACATACCATTATCTTTTCCACGCACAATATGGCTTCGGTTGAAGAAATTTGCGACCATATTGCCCTGATCAACCATTCGCATGTTGTACTGAAAGGTTCTGTCCACGAGGTACGCAACCAGTTCAAAACAAATCGTTACCACATCCGGATCCAGGCATCTGATGGAAATATTCCTTCGCTTGACGGTCCGCTTTGCACTGAATTAAGTCGTGTTCAGGAAAACGAACATATATATAATATATGTATCAAGAAACAACCAGATGCAAGCAATTCGGAATTACTCCGCGACCTATGCAGCCGTGCCGAGATACTTTCTTTCTCCGAAGAGATACCTTCCATGCACGATATATTTATTCAAGTAGTATCTAATAACCCCGTTAATGCAGAATAAAAGATGAGTAAAATCGGATTAATCATAAAAAGAGAATACGTACAACGCGTCAGTAAGAAATCATTCCTGCTCCTCACGTTCCTGACACCCATATTATTTGCGGCATTAGTTTTCGTCCCGCTCTGGTTATCTTCCATAAAAGGAGACGAAGTCAAGAAAATCGCCGTATTGGACTCGGTCGGCAAATATGCGCCGCTACTCCAAAATACAGAAGAAATAGAATTTGTATCTGCCGATGGGGATATGGAATCGTACCGGAACGACCCCGATAAAGAAATTTACGCGTTCTTATCGATAAACGGAGATTTGCTTCAGAACCCTAAAGCGGCCGTTCTTTACTCGCAAAAACAGATACCGATGAGTATCAAGGAAAAGGTAGCAAGTCAACTAAACGAAATGCTGAGAGATGAGAAGTTGGCATCATTCCATATTCCCAATCTGAAGAATATCATCGAAGAGAGTAAGGTCTCATGCGATTTGCAGACGATTAAATGGGAGGAAGACGGATCGGCAAATACGACTTCTGCCGAAGTAGCCTCTATTGCAGGCTTTATTCTGACTTTCCTCATCTATATGTTCATCATGATTTACGGAGCCATGGTCATGCAAGGTGTAATGGAAGAGAAAACCAACCGTATCATGGAAGTGATGGTATCATCCGTCCGTCCGTTCGACTTGATGATGGGAAAAATCATAGGTATCGGTATGGTCGGGCTGACCCAAGTATTCCTTTGGGCTATCCTGACAACCGTTCTGCTGACGGGCGCTATGTTCTTGTTGGGAGGAGATCCGGCACAAACCGCGGATATGGTAGCGGCCAGCCAAATGAGCCAAACGCCTATGGCAACCGATATAGGCAATCCGACGGCACTTAAATTGCAGGAAATTTTGAATTCTATCCAAATAACCCAACTAAGCATTAACTTCGTACTTTATTTCATCGGGGGGTATCTGATGTATGCTTCGTTATTTGCCGCGATAGGAAGTGCGGTAGACCAGCAGGAGGATTCATCCCAGTTTATGACCCCTATGATGGTTCTGATGGTCTTTGCGCTTTATGCCGGTATTTATAGCGTAGAGAATCCGGACGGTCCGCTGGCGTTCTGGTGCTCTTTGATACCGCTCACATCGCCGATAGTCATGATGGTCCGTTTGCCTTTCGACATTCCGGTATGGGAAAACCTTCTTTCCCTCGTATTGTTGTTTGGTACGGCTATCGCGTGTGTATGGGTTTCCGGTAAGATTTATCGCGTCGGTATTCTGATGTACGGCAAGAAACCCGGCATCATGGAGATTCTCCGTTGGATTAATTATAAGGGATAAAACAACCTCAAGATAGATTATGAGCATTCATTTAAATGACTTTGAACAACAGATAGACCCAACCATCTTAAGACGTGGGTATGACTATTTCCAAAATGGATGTGTCACGGACGTAAAAGACTTGGGGGATGGCGATTATGAAGCGATTGTAGAAGGTTCGGATAACTATACTGTCAGCCTGCATATAGAAGGTGATGAAGTGACGGACTATGAATGCGATTGTCCTTACGATTGGGGACCAGTGTGCAAACATGTAGCTGCGGTCTTGCTTTATTTACAAAAAGACTTGTTGGAAACAGATAAACCGCTTCAAAAAGAAAAGCAATCCAAACCGAAAAAGGAATCGGAAGCTGTCCAATTTAAAAAATTACTGAACCGACTCACCGCCGAAGAACTGAAAATGTTCCTCTTTGAAGTATGTTCTCAGGACAAAAGTCTCAGACGATTGTTTATCGCCAAGCATATTTCGCATTTATATCCGGAGTCAAAAGAGCTTTATGACGAACAAGTGAAGGGGCTGGTCAAGACATATTCCAATCAGTATGGTTTCATCGGTTATCATGAATCTTCTCGCTTAGGTAGTGCAATCTATGAAATGGTAGTAGAAGCCAAACGGTGTATAGAAACCGGTAAAAAACAAAAAGCTTTGTATATGTCGGAAGCTATCATTGAAGGGATGCTTGAAGCGACTAACAATGCCGATGACAGCGACGGAGAGATAAGCGGATGCTTGGAAGAGGCCCTTGACGTGCTTGCCGAACTTGCCGGAACAGATTTGGATAAATCGCTGCATGACGAGATATTCGACTGGCTGCTCCGTCATTTTGAAGCCAAAACTATGAAAGGCTGGGATTGGCATACCGATTTGATGCAAATGGCCATAAGCATGGTAAAGACTGAAGGAGAGAAGGAACGCATCCGAACCGATTTGGAGCAAATCAAGCCAAACGGGAAAGACTGGGATTGGGAATACCGGACCGCACAGAAGCTAAAATTGCAACTCATCCGTCAGACGGAAGATGAAGATGCGGCTATACGCTTCATGGAGAGCAACCCGGATAACCCTGATTTCCGCAAGGGCTTAATAGAGCAAGCTATACGCATAAAAGATTATGACAAGGCTGAACAGTTGGCTAACGAGGGCGTGATAAAAGATGAGGATAGATTTCCGGGGCTGGCCAATGATTGGCGGGATTATCTTTTGCAAATTTATCAAGCCACACACAATACGGAAAAAACAATCAGTCTCGCCCGTTATTTCTTTACCCAAGGATGCGGAAGGCACCAACCGCGCAAATTTTATTATATGCTGTTAAAATCCATTATTCCACAAGCACAATGGAAGAAATATGTGAACCAACTCATTGCCGACATCAACAAGAATTCACATAAGGATATAAACTACAGCTATACGGCAGAAATATATATTTGGGAAGAAGAATGGGACAAACTTTTCAAACTGCTTCAGAAGTATCCTAATTTCTATCGTATCGAAGAAGCTGAAAAGTATTTGGCTGATAAACATGCCGAAGAACTGGCCACGATGTATCGCAAGTTAATCATTGACTATCTGCCTAACAATATGGGAAGAGATCATTATCAGATGGTATGCAAATATATCCGTAGGATAGCAAAGTTGGGGTATAAACCAATGGCTTTGGAACTGACAGAGCAGCTGAAAACGCAATACCGTAACCGTAGGGCACTACTTGATGAGCTGTCTCGTTGTTTTTTGATAAATTAATTCCCTATATTTGCAACATAAAACTCAATATTTATGGCAAAAGTAGCATTAATTACCGGCATAACGGGCCAAGACGGCTCGTTCTTAGCCGAGTTTTTGATAGAGAAAGGGTATGAAGTACACGGCATTATGCGCCGGTCTTCCTCTTTTAACACCGGACGGATTGAACACCTTTACTTGGATGAATGGGTGCGCGATATGAAAAACAAACGATTGGTCAACCTGCATTGGGGCGACATGACCGATTCCAGTTCATTAGTCCGCATCATCCGCGAGGTAAAGCCCGACGAAATCTATAATCTGGCAGCACAAAGCCATGTCAAAGTCAGCTTTGATGTCCCGGAATATACGGCAGAGGCCGATGCTATCGGAACGCTCCGCCTCTTGGAGGCCGTGCGCCTTTTAGGATATGAGAAGCGGACGAAGATTTATCAGGCATCCACATCGGAGTTGTTCGGGCTGGTACAAGAGGTTCCGCAAAAGGAAACCACGCCTTTTTATCCGCGCTCTCCCTACGGAGTTGCCAAGCAATACGGATTCTGGATTACCAAGAATTACCGGGAAAGCTACGGGATGTTTGCCGTAAATGGCATCTTGTTCAACCATGAATCGGAACGAAGAGGGGAAACCTTTGTTACCCGCAAGATAACCTTGGCGGCTGCTCGCATCAAACAAGGGCACCAGGATAAACTATACCTGGGCAATCTGAATGCGCTCCGCGATTGGGGATATGCCAAAGACTATGTGGAGTGTATGTGGCTGATCCTTCAACACGAAACGCCGGAGGACTTTGTCATCGCTACGGGCGAATATCATTCGGTCCGGGAGTTCTGCACATTGGCATTCCATGAGGTCGGTATTGATTTGCGCTGGGAAGGAACCGGTATCGAAGAAAAAGGTATCGACATAGCCAGCGGTAAGGTACTGGTAGAAGTCGACCCGAAGTATTTCCGGCCGGCCGAGGTCGAACAACTCTTGGGAGACCCGACAAAAGCCAAGACATTATTAGGGTGGAATCCCCGCAAGACCTCTTTCGAGGAACTGGTCAAGATTATGGTCCGGCACGATATGAAATTCGTCCGGAAACTTTACCTGAAATCCCAAATGGAGAAAGAAGAGCATGAATAAAGAGGCAAAAATATATGTAGCAGGCCATCGGGGATTGGTCGGTTCGGCCATTTGGAAAAACCTGCAAGAAAAAGGCTATACGAATCTGATAGGCCGGACGCATCAGGAGTTGGATTTGCTGGATGGCGTAGCGGTAAAGCGCTTTTTCGATGAAGAGCAGCCGGAATATGTCATTCTGGCGGCCGCTCATGTGGGAGGTATTATGGCCAATAGCCTGTACCGGGCCGACTTTATCTACCAGAATCTCCAGATTCAGCAAAATGTGATTGGCGAAAGCTTCCGGCATGGTGTGAAGAAGTTGGTATTCTTAGGGAGTACCTGCATCTATCCGCGCGAGGCAGAGCAACCCATTAAGGAGGAATCGCTCCTGACCTCGCCTTTGGAATACACCAACGAACCGTATGCCATCGCCAAAATAGCCGGATTGAAACTCTGTGAAAGTTTTAATCTGCAATATGGGACGAATTACATTGCCGTAATGCCAACCAACCTATACGGCCCGAATGATAATTTCCATTTAGAGAACAGCCATGTCCTTCCCGCCATGTTGCGCAAGATTTACTTGGCTCATTGCCTGCATACCGAAGACTGGGAGGCTATCCGCCGGGATCTGACCCGCAGACCGGTAAATCAGGTTGACGGGAAAGCTCCGGAAGCTGACATACAACAAATTTTAGCTCATTATGGAATTTATGCAGACCGGGTGGAGCTATGGGGCACAGGACGCCCCTTGCGTGAGTTCCTCTGGAGCGAAGAGATGGCCGATGCTACGGTCTTCATTATGGAACAAGTTGATTTTAAAGACACCTATCCGCAAGGGACAAAAGAAATCCGGAATTGCCATATTAATATAGGTACCGGAAAAGAGATCACAATAGCCGGACTGGCTCACCTGATCCGGCAAACCATAGGCTTTAAAGGAGAAATCCGTTTCGATGCCTCCAAGCCGGATGGAACGATGCGCAAGCTAACCGATGTAACGAAATTACATGCTTTAGGCTGGCATCATCAAGTAGAGATTGAAGAAGGGGTACAACGTTTGTATGCGTGGTATTTGGCGAATTAAGGGAACAAGGCTCCAGTTGACAAGTCAACAAGCTACCTTGTCAACTCGTAAACTTGTCAACTCGTCAACAAATAGCCTTTGATAAAAAGTAGAATAGGAATAAAAAAGAAATAGCTATGTTTTCTCATTATTATTGCGTCATTATGGCTGGTGGAGTGGGCTCACGCTTTTGGCCATTGAGTCGTTCGGCCAAACCGAAACAGTTCATTGATGCTTTGGGGATTGGAAAGACATTTATTCAAATGACTTTCGAGCGTTTCGCCCGTTTCATCCCGGCTGAAAACTTTCTGGTGGTAACGGGCGAAGCTTATAAGGATTTGGTGAAAGAACAGCTCCCGATGTTGGCGGACGAACAGATTCTGACCGAACCTTGCCGTCGGAACACTGCGCCCTGCGTGGCATACGCCTCCTACCGGATTGCCGCACAGGATCCGGATGCGGTCATGATTGTTACGCCATCCGACCACTATATCCATCAGGAAACGGAGTTTGTTGAGGTGATGCAGAAGGCAACCGTTTATGCGGAACAGCATCCGGAATTGGTGACAGTAGGCATCAAGCCGACCTATCCCGCCACGGGGTATGGATATATCCAAAAGGCGAAATCCCAAAAGGGAATAGTTCCCGTACAAGCATTCAAGGAGAAACCAGACCTAAAGACGGCAGTATCTTTCTTGAACTCGGGCGAATATGTGTGGAACTCCGGTATGTTTGTCTGGTCGGTGCGTTCCATATGCACGGCTTTGGAGCAATATGTCCCGGATATAGCCCAGGCCTTCCGCATTCTCCCTTATGGGACAAAAGAGGAGCGCGACAGGGTCAATCAGACCTATGAGCAGAGCCGGAGCATTTCGATTGATTATGCCGTAATGGAACAAGCCGGCAATGTAGCCGTTATAGACGGGGATTTTGGCTGGAGCGACATCGGAACATGGGGTTCCCTATACGATCATTTGGACAAAGATGCGGACTCGAACGCACGAATAGGCGGAGACGCGCTCTATTTCGACACCCATAATACGCTGGTAAAGGAAGATCATCCGGATAAGCTCTTGGTATTGGCGGGACTGAACGATTATGTTGTAGCAGATACGCAAGACGTTTTGCTGGTTTGTCCGAAAAGCGATGAGGCGGAACTGAAACAGGTTATCGAAACTGTGTTGAAACAACGTGCCGGAAAACAATAATCTATAAAACAAAAGGAATAACAACGATGAACAACAAAATACCTCTTTTAGGCATGACATTGGCCGAGTTGAAGAGCGTTGCTTCCGAAATCGGTATGCCCTCCTACTCCGCCAAGCAGATGGCTGACTGGCTTTACAAGAAAAAGATTAAAACAATTGAGGAAATGACCAACATCGCGGCTACAAAACGGCAAGCCTTGTCCGAAAAATACGAAGTCGGGATGGTCGCTCCTGTTGATTTCCAGAAATCAATAGACGGAACCATCAAATACCTCTATACGGCCGGAACGGGAAACTTTGTGGAATCGGTTTATATCCCAACCGACGACAGGGCCACGCTTTGCGTCTCCTCGCAAGTCGGATGCAAAATGAATTGCCTCTTTTGCATGACGGGAAAACAGGGATTCACCAAGAACCTGTCTGCCCACGAAATCCTGAACCAAATCCAAGCCCTGCCGGAAAACGAGGAATTGACTAATCTGGTTTTTATGGGAATGGGTGAGCCATTGGATAATACCGACGAGCTCTTCAAGGTACTTGAGATATTGACCGCTTCCTACGGCTATGCCTGGAGCCCGAAGCGCATCACGGTCTCGACCATCGGCGCCAAAGGCTTGAAACGATTTCTGGACGAAAGCGATTGCCATTTGGCGGTAAGCCTTCATTCACCTTTTCCGGAGGAACGTCTTTCGCTTATGCCCGTAGAAAAGGCATTCCCGATGCTGGGTGTTTTGGATTTGATACGGCAATATGACTTCACACACCAACGGCGCGTCTCGTTCGAATATATCGTGTTCAAAGGCTTAAACGATTCGCCACGCCATGCAAAGGCTTTAGCCGGATTGCTGAAGGACATCCCTTGCCGGGTAAACCTGATCCGTTTTCATGCCATCCCGAATGTTCCTTTGCAAACCTCCGACATCAGCAAGATGGAAGCCTTTCGGGATATCCTGAACGAACGGGGCGTCACCTGTACCATCCGGGCTTCACGCGGAGAAGACATATTCGCGGCATGTGGCATGTTGTCTACGGCGAAGAAGTTTTGAAATTGCCCTTTCGTGTATTTGTAAAGATAATTGTTGCTTACATCAAAACAAATATCTATATTTGTCGGAGTTATTAATCCATAAAAACTCTTGACATGAAGGAAAGGGAATTTATCAATCCGTTTACCGATTTCGGTTTCAAACGGATATTCGGTCAGGAAATCAACAAGGATCTAACGATTGATTTCCTAAATTTATTGTTAGATGGTGAACGTCATATCACTGACCTGACCATCAAGAATCCGGAAATGCAACCGGAACGGGAAGAAGAGCGGCTAATTGTGTTTGACCTGTATTGCGAAAGCGATGACGGAACGCAGTTTATCGTGGAGATGCAGGCGGCCCGACAGAATTTCTTTTTGGACAGAAGTCTGTATTATTATCAAAGCCGCACTATCATTGCTCAAGGAGAAAAAGGCAAAGATTGGTGTTACGATCTCCAGCCGGTCTACGGAATCTTCTTTATGGACTTCACGATATCCGGATGTTCTGGATTACGTACTGATGTCGCTTTAATGGATATGAAGACAAATAAGGTATTCAACCCCAAGTTGCGACAAATCTATTTGGAGCTGCCTCACTTCACGAAGGAGGCGAATGAATGTGAAAATGATTTTGAACGTTGGTTATATCTGATCAAGAATATGAAGATATTAAAACGAATGCCATTCAAGGCGCAGCGTGCGATATGGGACAAATTACTCGAAGTAGCCGATGTGGCTTCTTTGAATGAAGATGAACAGGCACAATATCACCGTGCCTTAAAGAATTACCGGGATTATCATAATGTGATAGAAACCGCAAAGCAGGATGGGCATGAAGCCGGATGGAAAGAAGGACATGCAAAAGGTCTTGAACAGGGACATAAAGAAGGCTTGAAAGAGGGAGAACGGAAAGGCTTAAGAAAAGGACGCAAAGAGGCTATTCTTCAAAATGCCCGAAACTTAAAACAATTAGGGGTTTCTATATCGATTATAGCACAAGCAACAGGTCTGTCCGAAGAGGAGATACAACAATTATAGCCTTATATTTCACATAAAGCAAACTAAGGGCACAAGGAATCATCCACATTCTTTGTGCCCTTAGTTCGTTCTTGGGGTACTTTGTGTTTAAGAATGGTATGGGTTTTGACCTCCAAACCTACCCTTTTCGTATAGAAAACCCCTATATTTGGAAAAAATTATCCGTTTTCTCTTGCATATTCATTTTTCCTCCTTACCTTTGCAGTGATTCCACAACGGATGGCGTTCCGCGTTTAGGGAATCTATATATTTATTGTAAGCATTTTACGAAGATTATTCCAAATTGAAAATCTGGTAAATTTTTAATACAGCGGAATGATGGACAGTAAATGCTTGCGCCTAAGTACGAGTCAAAGGAATGATTCTCTATTATACCTATATTATATAATTAGGTATAGTCTAAGATGAGAATCATAATATATCGTATAGGCGCGGGCTGTTGTTCTATTATTGCTGTA